>NZ_JBBKBP010000011.1:0-115397 GCF_037890165.1 Blautia sp. HCN-1074 | reverse complement strand
GCAGTATAACTCATTTTGGAATGCTCTGAGCTGTACATAGTGCTCCCGGGGATGTCAAGTCATTGCTACAAAAAATATGCGGCTTTTTTGCCACGAAAATGGCTTAAAACCGCATATTTCTGTATAGAGGACGTTATATAATTGTCACAAAGTGGGTGGGGAGGATGTAACGTTATTGTCACAAAACTTAATATTATCCATTCTATGCAAGCAACAGTACAGAGAATTCTCAAATCAGCAAATACGCAAATTTCCTATTAGCTTATCTCCCTCTTCTGTTCTCTGCATCTTAACTGCAACATGTTGAAACTTCCTCACAGCGCCAACATCTACGCTAATAATATTATTTTCCCATTCTTTCTCTGGTGCTGGTGGCATTGGTTTTCCTAAAGGTGCAACCATTATTTTAGGATCTTCACTTCTATCTGTATTCCAAAATCCAGTACTCTCATACGTTGTATATGTCCTAATCTCATCAATATGTATTCCCAATACCCCTTCCAATGCACGAACATTAAAATAACTAGCACGTATTTTTTGTTTTATTTCATGCCATTTTTTGTTATCAACCTTACTCTTCATTTCAATAAGATGCAATATCCATTTCTCTTCCTTTTTTTGAAGCAAAACATGATCAACACTTCTTCTTAATTTAAATGGACTTTCTTTCTTAAGAAAATTGCACTTTCCTTTATGGTCATAATCCTCACTACATAAATTATCCCCTTGTACATCTACGTGCAATTTGCTTCTTCCTGTCTCACTTTTTTCCTCTAAACAATAGGAATTGCTAAAGGGCAGGAAAAAATTATCTTCTAAAAAATTATCAATTCCATACTGTATCCGTTCTTCAATCATTTATCAGTCCTCCTGAAATGCGTATACTTCCTCAACTATTTTTTCAAGAGCATTATTAAATGTTGGAACAACAAATCCATATTTTGTTGCCTCCAATGGTATCAATCTTGTTTTCCCACTATTTTCCGTAACAAACTGATACATTTGAATATCTTCTCTAGAAAGAAGATCTTCCTTTTTATATCCATATTCCTGCTGCAACTCATTGCTTCGTACATGATTTTTTAATTTCATCATATTATTTATATGTTGCAAAATGGTATCGCTATGAGTAGTAATCCATACCGGTATACCCAAATTCATCATATTAATAATCAGTCTAGCCATTTTTTGTTGTAACTCTGGATGTAAATGTGCTTCTGGTTCTTCAATAATCATTGCTTTAAAATTAATGCCGGATTTCAGTACCAAAAGTAATGGTGAAATTTCCGAAACAATAGATGATGCAACATACAATGGAATTTCTTTATCACTTCCCTCCGGCTGATATTGGATAACTGGTAACATATCTTTTTTTACTGACAAATTTCCTTTTGTCATATTTTTTTCAATATATTCAATTATGCCTGAATACTTTTTGCTATCTTTTTTATTAATTTCAAACTTCGTTATCAGCTGTAAGAAATCTACATATGGAAGTGTAAGAGTACTTGTATTTTCATGTAATTCTGCCGAAAAACTAATTTGTAACGAATTTTCAATCAGCTGCGAGTATGTAAGCATAAAGCCTGTTCTCGAAGCCGGAAGATAAATTGGCTCGCCAATTCTTCTTCCCTTTACAATTGGTGTATATAGTGGAGCAGCAATACCCTCCATTAATAAATTCCAACAAATATACGCATTCATCCGAAGCAACTCATCCCTATTAGGTAAATCTACTTCCGGAAATTTAATATAATTGTTTGTTACAGAATATCTAGATCCTGATTTTTCCCAGACAATTTTAATAGGTTTAGTTCTTTCATAATTAGTAATCTTTAATTTTTCAACCTCAACATCGTAATTAAAAATCTTTCTAACTAAAGACTTTTTTTGAGTATTTAACAATTCATTAAACCAATTTATATATAGTTCCATATCATTCTCAGATAATTCAATCTCTGTATTGATATGTGCTTTTAACCAATCTTCACACTGTTTATATACTCTGGCTTCTGAAGGCTTCTTGGGAAAAATATCTTTTCCTAATGTTAAAATCCCCCATAATATACTCATTAAATAACTTTTTCCACTATTATTATCACCCACAAAACACATCAACGGTGCAATAGTAACATCCGCACTTTTTATTTTTGCAAAATTTTCAACATGGAGTGTCCATTTTTTATTCATTCCAGTCTCCCTTCTCGTACATATTGCTCTTATATATTTCCCCAAATATACGCTTTTTATACTTTAATTATTCTTTTGTTTCTCATGAATTATATCCATTTTAATAGTAACATATGCACTTTTCTTTTTCAACAACTCCACTTATCACATTCTCTTCAAGTAGCGTATGGTATGCTCTCAACAATACTTAATTGTCTCTAGGATGTCATGTCATTGTCATACAGTATAAGAGCTCAACAATAATATTTACTCATCTCCTGTAGTATCAAAAACAACATTTCTTATTTCTATAAATTCATTTTTATTCTCACTAATTCTTTTCCACCCATCTACAATATCAGATTTTATTCCTCTTACATACAGTTCTTTCGCAATCTTGCAAGATATTATTCGACATCTTAATTTATACAAAGCTTCTTGTTCAGAATCTGTTTGTTTTATTACCGTCTCATCTTGAAGCTTTAGCAAACATACAAGTAAAGTCTGTATTTCTGTTTTTAAAACAATTTCATTTTTTATTATTGCATAACACAATTTCAATGCAGCCATATTGTGAAGTATTTCACTACTTATCACTCTATATATCGAAATCCTAAAAAGCATATTTGAACACTTCAACAACATGTCATTGTTTTGTAACTTAAAATCATTTATATAAAGTACATCATAAAAATCTTTAATCAACCCCAACTCTTGCTCATTACTTAACCAAATTTTATTTTGAAAATCTTCAAAATAAAATTTGCTATCATCAACAAAACATGCTTCTATCATGTCAATTGCAATGGAATTTTTATACAGCTCGCTTAAAGCTTCAAAATATGCATACACCTTTTCTTTTTCTGTCTCGGATAAATCAATATTTTTACTCTCACGTAAAATAATCAATCCCATGACAATTAAAAAGCTCTGACGAATTCTTTCACTAGCATTTGGTTGATTTCTCTCAACCCATGATTGGTTAGTTTTCACTAAATTCGTCAGCACTTCCAACGCTTCTTCCAAATTAATTTTACTAATATCTATATCATTAAGAATTCCTATTAAGTCTCTATAATTATTTCCTCCAGCCGAAAACATTTGCGTATTTGAATCTGATTTCATTCTTTTTAATGTATCTTCAAATATTTCTTTTTTATTTTTCTCATACTTTTGTTTATCCAACACATATAATATAGACTTATTTTCTAGCGTTTCTTCTTTTTCTAATACCTTACATAAATATCTCAAATCCTCCTCATTTAGTATAATAACTTGTGCAAGTATAACCAAACGATTCACTGCAGCTTGTCTTTTTTCATTTTCTGCTTCTTTTATTGTTTGTTTAATTTGGAAAAGTATCCTGTTATATATTTCAATATCAAGCACATATTTTTCTCTCGGTTTTGATATAAATACTATTGGATCGCAATAATCACTCATTCGATCTACATCCACCGGAAATTGTAGTATTTTCTCGATTCGATTTTCTTGATCTTGAAGTGAAAATGCTTCAAACAATCCTTTAAATATTTTTCGAATACCCTTGAAATTTGTTCGAACATTACTTAAGCACAAATCAAGAATTGAATCGAAAATTTCATCCAATATATTAATTGAACATTTATAACATAATCTCGCTATAATATCTGGAAGAACTACTGCTGACTGCTCATATATAGACTTTGCAAAAAAGAAATTCTCTGGCTTAACATTTTTCATCACAATCTGAAATATTCTTAAATATTCTTTCGCAATATCATCAACTTCTTTTTGTGATAACTCATACAACTTAACTCGTCCAAACATTAAATCTATATGTTTATTATCCTGTGCTATTAAAATTTGCATAAGGCACCAGTGTGGATAATATGGTGCTAATAGTTTTACTGTGCTGTGTAATCCTTTAGTATTAGTAACATTCTGCAACCGAAATGGATGACCTGTTTGTTCTAGAAACCTCAAATATTCCAGTGCATAAAACACATTTGAATTATCCCTTCCCATATGCATTGTATATGTAGAGGACAAATCGAAATTATCTTTTGTTTCAAAACTCTTATTACCTTTTTCTTCTGTATTTAAATATAAACAATACTTATCATTTTCATTCCACCAAGATACATCACTTTCATGTATACATTCTTCTGTCTCATCTACAATATTTCCTTGTCTGATAAAATTAATTAATGATACAATACTTTCTTCTATCGAAGACAAATATTCGTTTCCACTTGCTTTGACCAACTGTTTCCTCACCAATGTAAGTACATCCGATAGGATTGCATCCGCTTTTGATATTTCTCCAATAAGTGCATACATATTGGCTTTAACCAAAGGCCAGTACATATCACCGTTTACCAAATTCCACGAATCCAGCATTCCCGCTAATTTTTCAGCTTGAAATCTAAATAGCTGTTTCCGACAATCGCACGCATATAAAAATTGCTTATTATCATAGTCTAAATATGCATCTTTTATTTTTTCATGACATGCTTCATACTTTTCCCATTCTGCCAACTCTCTATAAGAACGTAAGAGATGCAAATATATTACTTGTTCTTTGTATTCTAATTCTGTTCCAAAACTGTCAACTAGTTCATCCCCTTCTTTTTTCTCCAATACATTCAAAAACTGATCCACTACCTGAGAAAGAATCGGTCTTCCTGCGATATCCATAAACTTTACATATTCATACATATAGTTTACTTGATCTGTGAATGAAATATGTTCAAATTCATTCATATTATCGAGTTCATTTAATACATAACTTACCTTATTTTTCATTTTCCACGGTAAAAAAATCCAACCCGGATATGATTCATTTAATTTTTTCATTATTTCTGTTTTTTTCACAAAATCAGTATCATACTGTAAATGCAACTGTCTTAAATCAAACCAATTATCTTTTCTCCGCTTTTCTTCCACTCTTAATTTTAATTCTTCTAAAAAAGAATTCAATCTATCACCAATATTTTTGTCTGGCCATAGTTCTTGTAAATCAATAACAATAATATTACGTTCAAAAAGTAATTTACGTTTTGCCTCAGCAATATGAGTAACTGATACCATATATATCTTTTGCGAGCTACTCTTTCCAAGATTATCATGTATCCATCCAATCCACTTTATGAAATTAGGATCCTCACAAGAAAAACCTAACATGCAAAATACATTCTCTAATAATGCTTGCTGAACTGTATTAACCATTGCAGCAAACTTCACTGGATATGTTCTATAATCTTCTTCGGTAATTATAAATGGACGGTATGATGGAAACGAACCATGTAATTTTAAAATTCTGGGAGCATTGTTACTATTGACTAAATCTTCTTGGCAAATGACAACATTATATCGACGGTTTGTTACCTTATCTGCTGCACGCTCTAATAAAGTATCATAATTTGTAGTGAATACATCCTTCCATGGCATTTCCATTAACTTCACATACACTTCAGAAGGAGCGTATTCCAAATCCGGTACTGCATCTTTAATTATTTTTTCCAATTTGGGACGTCCTACCGTAATCTCTACCTCCTGAGCAAGCCTCAGAGAACTATTATATTGCTTCCCTGGCCCTTCTTTCCCATAAACTGTTTCATAAAACAAATCAGAAAGCTCATTCCAATTTAAGAATTTTTTATCTGTAATAGAAACCTTTTCAGCATTTTTTGAAAATCCAGCCCCTACCATCAATGCAGCATGATTCTCAGACAAAGCTTCTGCAATTTCTCTAATATAATTCATATTCATGTTCTCACCTTTCTTTCAACATAAAAACATTATCTAAATCTATATTTATTCTACCATAGCACATTAAATATTGTCATCGTGCTAATTTAAGTGCCCTCCATTCCACCTCCACTCTCCCGTCATCATACACATATATTCCCTGCACATATTCTTCCAGCATTTCTCGTGTCAACTTCTCATAGCCTAAATACTTCAACATCTGCTCCACCGGAACATTTTTTTTCATCAGAATTTCTTTCTCTCCGTTTATCAGTTCATCCAGTTCCTGTACACGTTTCTGCAGTCGTTCTCTTTCTTCTTCCAACTGCTTCTTTGCTTCCATGAACTGTTTCTGATTCATCTGTCCCTCATGATACTTCTCATAGTTCTGGCGGTTCTGAATCTTTATCTGCTCCTGACGTTTTTCACAGTCTGCACTTTCCGTCTTATAGGCTTCTATACTGTCCTCATGCTGTTTTCTCATAGATTGCTGCATCTGTTCCTGGCTGATATTCTGGCGTAAATATGCCTTTATTTCTGCCAGTACGATATGCTCTAGCATTTTGTTATCCGCTTTCCCGGCAAAACACCCTGTATCTTCTTTTCCTTTACTGTAAGCACAGCTATAAAGAATATGACCATGAACCGGACTGCTTGAAGTCAGACTTCTATGACAATTTCCACACTTCACATAGCCACCTAATAGTGTTATCTCCCTGTCAAATTTGCTTTTCTTGGTGTATCTGATCTGCAGGGACTGTGCTTTCTCAAAGACTTCTTTTGACACTATTGGCTCGTGGTGATTTTCCATCACTTTCCACTGACTTCTCGGAACGGGTACTTCTTTCCCAGTTCCGGGATCTGGAATCTTTGTCTTTCCATAGACCATACAGCCTATATAGGTCTTATCATCCACAATCTTCCGTATCATATCACTCGTCCACTGCAATCCTCTTGATGCAGCTTTCTTGCTGTCTGATTTCTGTCGTCTGCTCATAGACTGCAAGGGAGTCAATACACCCTCTTCATTGAATAACTTACAAATCTCCATCTTGGAATATCGCTGATTGGTCAGTTCAAATACTCTGCGAATCACTTCCGCTTCGTCCTCTACAATCACCAGTTCTTTCTTATTTTCTGGATTGATTCGATACCCATAAGGTGCAGAACCACAACAATACTCACCTTTTCCCCGTCTGGTGCTGACTGCTGCCTTTACCTTTACAGACTGATCTTTCACATAGAAGTCTGCGATCAATCCTTTAAACTGTACTTCGATGTCTGAACTCTTTCCTTTATAATCTTTAGAATCATATCGGTCTGAAATAGAAATAAATCGTACTCCCAGGAATGGAAAAATCTGTTCCAGATAAGTTCCCATCTCAATATAGTTTCTGGCAAAACGTGAAAAATCTTTTACTACGATACACTGCACTTTATTCTCCCTGGCAAGTTCCAGAACCTGCTTAATTGCCGGACGTTCCATACTGGAACCAGAATATCCATCGTCGTAGAACTCCTGAAAGGGCATAGCCACCAGTTCAGGAATATTGGAAATATAATCTTTTACCAGTTTTCTCTGATTAATAATGCTGTTACTTTCTTCCTCTGAGTCATCTTCCATGGAAAGGCGGTAATATCCAATAATCAGTTTCTGATCACTCATGTTCTACCACCCCCTTAAACCCGAAGTTGATTTCCAGTTTGCCATCACCATATAGATACATACTTTCAATCAAGCCTTCTGCAAGTTCCGCATTGATTCTGGTTGTCCCATCCAGCTCCAGCAGGCTTCGTAAAAATCTGGCTTCTTCTTTCTGCTGTTTTTCCAGCTTTCGTATGGTCTGCTCTAAAGACTTCTTTCTCTCTTCGCAGAACTCTTTCCAGCTATTACGGTCATCTTTCATTTCTATATAGGCTTCTTTGGAAAGTTCACCCTCTTTATATTTCATAAATGCCTGTGCCAGTTTTTCTGAACGTCTTTCCATATCTATATTCAGTTTTCTGATCTCAGTTTGAATCTCATTGATTTTGGAAAGAAATACCGCACTGCTTATAGCAGACATATCCTTTTTCCGCAATCCAGATAACTGAAACTGTCTGGTCAGCTCCGAACGGACAATTTTCTGCAACTTCTCTTCGGAAATAGATTTGTGACTACATTTTCTTTCATCCCGATACCAGGCAGCATTGCAAAAGTAATATACATTGCCTCTGTATCTACGTGTACACATTTTCCGCTTACAATCACCACAATAGAATACATTGTAAAATGCTCTTTCATCATCTTCCCACCCTGCAGTAGTTTTTGTTGCTTTCTGTTGTGCTGCTTTTAGCCTGACCTGTGCTTTTTCAAACAGTTCTCGGCTGATAATCGGTTCATGGGCATTTGGCGTAATAATCCACTGGCTCTCGTCCAATATGTCACACCATTTTTCCCCTCTTTGAAATCTGGATTCGTATTTCCTCTGAACCAGATCACCATAATAATTATTTCGGTTCAGCACTGCACGTATCGAAGAATTCCCCCACTGATGAAGGTTCTCTCCATCCTGACAGTACACATGATGATATTGGTTATAATCTGAAATCCGATGTACCCTATCCTCAAACAGCCTGTCAATAATGCTCTGTATGCCATCTCCCGAAGCATATTCTTCAAAAATCCTGCGGACAATCTTTGCAGCTTCCGGTTCCACCATCAACTTATAAATTCCATTTATCTTTTCCACACAATATCCATATGGAGCTGTAGATCCCACATACTCACCATTTTTCTGTGCAATACGTTTCGCTGCCCGTTCTTTTGCGGAAATGTCTTTCGCATAAGCATCATTCACCAGATTCTTGATATTCATGGATAATTCCTGATTCTTGGCATCCGGTGCAAATGAATCATAGTTGTCACATACAGAAATAAACCGCACTTTCATAAAAGGAAGAATCTTTTCCAGATAGTTTCCAGTTTCGATATAATTTCTTCCAAATCGTGAGAAATCCTTTACCAGAATACAGTTTAGTTTACCTGCCCTGACATCATTCATCATCCGTTCAAATCCCGGTCTGTCAAAATTTGTTCCGGTTTTTCCCAAATCAGAATAAATATCATATACAGCAATCTCATACTCTTTGTCCGGATTTTCATTGTGCTTCTGAATGAATTCTTTTATCAGCGTAACCTGTGTTTCAATAGATTCTGACTTTTTTTCATCATTGTCTACGGATAATCTGGCATAAATTGCAGCCATACATACCAGAATACCAGGAATCTTCTTCTCTGTGTTTTTCTTATATCTTTTTGCTGTTCTTGCCATTTATCCCACCTCTTTCCTGCATTCTGTCCTGTGTTCCGCATAAAACCGTCTTATGACTTTCATCTTCTCAATCATATCCTGATAGCGGATGTGAATTTTAATTTGCTTGTTTTCATAAATATAGATTTTATCTACGGTCAGTGCCAGCAATGTGCGATCCAATTCTTTGATTTCCAGTGATTTCTTCCAGTCCTCCAACTGAACGGTTGCAGACACTCCACCCTCAAACATTTGCTTTATCAGCTTTTTCTGATTCTCAATCATCTGCTCCAGTTCTTCACATTTTCTTCCATAACTTTCCCGAAAATCATCGAACTCCGCTTTGCTGATCAGTCCCTCTTTCAAGTCATCACCCAAAGATGCTTTCAGACTGTAATAACGGTTATATTCTTCCTGCAACTTACTAATCTGTGTATCATAACCGATTACCTGATCGTAACTAACTTGCATCTCACAAAGTTCTTCCATAATCATCTGATAGTCTATAAAAAGTGCTGTATATGCCTGAATCTCTTTCAATACAATCCTTTTCAGCACCTCTTCCGGAATACTGTGTCTGGTACAATCTCCACCTTTATTCTTTATCTGGCAGATATAAAAAGCTTTTTTCTTCCCCTTATACTGATTTACCCTGCGTATCATCGGGGTCTTGCAATCTCCACAAAACACAAATCCCCCAAAAAAGTTTGCACTGTCTGATGTTTTCGATGCTCTGCCATCATATTGGAGTAACTTCTGCACCACATCAAAATCATTCTGCCTGATGATTGCCGGATGCGTATTTTCTACTTTCACCCACTCTGATTCTGGCTTATCCAGGCGTTGCTTTACTTTATAGCTGATTCGTTCCTGCTTGCCCTGTACCATGTTTCCAATGTAAACCTCGTTGGTTAGAATCCTTTTAATCTGCACTGCCGACCATTTCGGTGTGTCTGAGCTGTGAAATCCAGAATTATAATTCTCGCCATTTGCCTTTTTATATTCTTTTGGAGACTGCACATAACGTACATTCAGTTTTTCTGCGATTGCTCCAAGACTGAATCCATCAATTTTCCATGAAAATATTTTTCTTACAATATCCGCTGCATAAGAATCAATCACCAGACAGTTCTTATTCTCCGGATCTTTGCAGTAACCATACGGGGCAAATGCTCCAATAAATTCACCTTTTTCACGTTTGATTTTCTGGTGGCTTCGCACTTTACCGGAAATGTCCCGGCAATAGCTTTCATTTACAAAATTTTTGATTGGAACAACAAATGACTTTTCTGAAAAATCTGCTGTTTTACTGTCAAACTGGTCTGTAACTGAAATAAAACGCACATTTAAAGCCGGGTAGGTCTTTTCGATCCATCGCCCGGCTTCTATATACTCTCTTCCGAATCTGGATAAGTCTTTTACAATCACGCAGTTTACTTTTCCAGCTTCTATATCAGTTGTCATTCGTTTAAACTCAGGTCGGTCAAAATTTCCTCCTGAGTATCCGTCATCCACATATATATCAAAGATCTGAATATCCGGCTGGCTTTTTACAAAGCTCCGAAGTAACTCTCTCTGATTTGCAATGCTGTTGCTCTCTGACTTCACATCGCCCTCTTCCATATCATCTTTCGATAATCGAAGATACAATGCAGCATCGTATATATCTGGCATATTCATTTGCATCTGTTCCATTTTACATCGCTCCCAACTTACTTATTCCATTGAATTTGAAGTCAGAAACCATGTATCACGTTCATTTTCCCTGACCTCACATTAACATAACATCTGTAGCTTCGCAAGATATTTTTTCAAGACTTGCATCTAATACATCAACTCCGTTCTTTTTCTAAGATAATCGCTAATGGCATCTGTGGCATCCATTTCTCCGGTCATTTCCACGACCACCACATACCCTTCATTCATGTGAGCATACGGCTGATCGCCGGATTTATCCAGAAAAGTTTCCACTTTCTCAGAAATAGCTTTATCCATATCAGGAATTAAATCTTCAATGTCCTTTAACTGCTCCAGATCAACACTGGAATCTATTACTGACTGATTCACCATGATGCTCACCTCTTTTTCCAACATATTCTTTGTATAAGTCGTCCTATACCTACAATTTTCTCAACCGCATCACCTTATCTTTCTTCCTCTTTTCTCCAGTTATCCAGATATCTATAGCATTTTGTATTCTGTTCAGCGTATTGGCTTCCATTCGTATAATCTGTTGTCAGCGTTACATCTGACCTCTATCAAAGTATTTCTGAATGCTGGTAGCTTCCTCGCAAACTTACCAGCCGTTTCCGGAGTATCTTCGACGCTCGCCTGTAAAATCATTTACAGGGTTATGGCATCTGTGGAATCAGATTATACAGCTCTTGCAGTTTTCAAGGTACAAAAGAGAGTTTTTTGAATATCCTTTCACTTATTACAGCCTGGAAACACCAAAATGTTGTTCGCTTCAAAAAAATCCTCTCACTAATAAGGCGTTACAGAGGCACTTTTGACACCCTTTTTTGAAAAATTCATAAAAAATTTACATTCGCCTCTTTTGTTTCGCTTTAATGCGAACCTTATTGTACCGTCATTTTAATTCGCTTTAATGCGAATGTCAAGTGTTTTATTCGCTTCAATGCGAATCTTTCTGTTTACATTCCCTGTTTTTGGTAGTAAAATGGATTTATCAAAAAGAAAGTTGGAAATCTGATATGACAATCGGTGATAAAATAAAAAAAATCCGGACATTCCGAAATATGACACAGGCAGAACTTGGAGCCGCCCTCGGTTGGGGCGATAAAGGCGCAAACCGCCTTGCCCAATATGAAACGAATTACCGGGTTCCCCGCAAAGATCTGGTAACTGAAATGGCTAAGATTCTGGACGTGAATCCGCTGGCACTGCACGAACCTACTACTATGGATGCTTCGGAACTTATGGAAATTCTATTCTGGATTGATGAATTTAACCCGGCAGCAATCAACCTCTTCCAGTTAGAAACCTATCCAATCGAAAAGTGCAATTCTAATGAGGATACCGCTGTCCGTTATCACGATTCTGATAACTGGCCTGCTCATCCACCTGTTGGTCTATGGTTCAACTATGGGGTTCTGAATGATTTTATGAAAGAATGGATTATCAGAAAAGAAGAATTGAAATCTGGTACAATTACCAGAGATGAATATTTTGAATGGAAAATCAACTGGCCGCAGACCTGTGATGGTTGTGGAAAATATGAACCTAAGAAAAAATGGCGAATATAGCAAATACAATGCTCCCCAAAACTGGAAAATATTCCAATAATGGGGAGTTACTATTCTTTTTTAATCTAATGCTCTTCTGCTATATGTATTTTTCATCACTCAACTACTTTATAGCCAGCATTTGTAATTACACAAATCGCTTCGCTTTTTCTTTCAATATATTTTTCTTTCAAACAAGCATTAAGCACCTCTTCCCAAACAGCATATTCCCGTCTATCTGGATATTCTTTAACAACTACTTCACTGCCAATCTGAATATATGGTAACCGCTTAATTTTTAGATACGATAGAAAAAATCCCCGACTACTTTTCAATAGCCGGAGCACCTTGACAATTCACATATGATCAATTTGATTCGTTTGCACGACGTTCGATTTCAGCTTTGACGATTTCGTTCCATGGAGCCAGAAGTTCTTAATTTATCATCGCTCATCCTATCATTATCGTGCTGATTTGCACAAAGAAATAACCTTGTTATGCCGGTTGACAGGTTGGATTACGCTGATTTTTTGAAAACTTTATATGGTATATTTTAATGAATTGTAGGATTACTTTATTGACATTTCTGACACTATCATATACACTGTACATATCGTATAAGTACGCATATATCGGAAGGTGGTGAGAGGAAATTAGAATGGAAATTATCATAAGTAATAGTAGTGATAAGCCTATTTATGAACAAATTGCTATGCAGATCAAGAGTTTAATCATGAATGGTACCCTATTTGCCGGAGAAGCCCTGCCTTCCATGCGTGCACTGGCAAAAGACCTGCATATAAGTGTTATTACTGTTCAACGAGCTTACGAAGATTTAACTCGAGATGGGTTTATCGAAACCGTATCGGGAAAAGGTAGTTTTGTTGCATCACCAAATAAAGAATTTATTCAAGAAGAACAACTACGAATAGCGGAAGAACTTTTAGAAAAGGTTGCTATAATCGGTCGTACCCATGGTATCAGCTATGAGCAAATGGCTAATATTCTAAAACTATTTTTTGAAGAATGAGAGGTGGAATTATGGAACAGAACAGTATTGTTGTAAAAAATGTGACTAAAAAATTTGATGATTTTATGTTAGATCATATTTCATTTACAGTTCCTACAGGACGTATTGTGGGTTTCATAGGAGAAAATGGTGCTGGAAAAAGTACAACTATCAATTTAATTTTAGACCAGTTGAAGTTGGATGCGGGTGAAATAAGAATATTGGGTAAACAAAATCATTCTTATTTGCATAAAGAAAACATTGGTGTTGTTTTTGACGAATGTAAATTCCATTACGTCTTAAATGCAAAAGATATTGCCCAAATCCTTTCGGGATCTTATAAAACATGGGATATGAATTTGTTTGAAGAATATATGAAACGCCTTGATGTTCCATTAAATAAATCAATAGGGCAACTTTCAAAAGGTATGAAGATGAAATTGTCAATTATTTGTGCACTATCGCATAGACCCCAGATTTTGATTTTAGACGAAGCAACAACAGGGTTAGATCCTGTTGTACGAGATGAAATTTTGGACATTTTTTTAGAATTTATTCAAGATGAAGAACACTCTATTTTGTTCTCTACACATATAACCTCTGACATACAAAAGGTTGCTGACTATGTAATTCTGATTCATAATGGAAAAATTATTTTTGAGGAAAAGAAAGATGACCTCATTTATAATTATGGAATTATACGCTGTAAAAAATCAGAATTTAATACTGTTTCACCAGATGACTATGTATGTTGTCGAGAAACAAATCTTAGCGTGGAATGCTTAATACATGACAAAGTAGCTGCAAAAAAAAGATACCAAAATCTAATTATTGATAATGCTTCTATTGAGGACATTATGCTGTTCTATATCAAAGGAGGTGTCAAATGAAAGGATTGGTTTTTAAGGATTTATTGCTTATGAAGAAAATGAATAAAAAAGTCATTTTTGTAATGTATTTTTTTGTAATAGCAATTTCATTCTTCGGAGAGAATGAAGTTTACTCAATTATGTCATCGGCTTTTTTTTCACTTTTTATCGGTATGCACTTAATGATGACCATGACCTATGATGGATTGACTTCATGGAAACAATATGAATTAACCTTGCCGCTGAGTAAGTACCAAATCATTTTCAGTAAGTATTTGACTAGCTTGCTTCTTGTTCCGATTAGTATAATGGGTACAGTTATCATTTATATCATTCGTTATGTGGTTTATCATAATTTTACGCTTAGCCAGTTTGGTTTTTCTATCGCCATTGCAATAGCATTACCTGTTTTATGGTGTTCTATATGTTTAGCAATAGCACAGTGGTTTGGCTATATGAGTGTTCAGTATGTGAGAATGATTTGCACACTTCTCGTTATCTTTTTCGTAAGTAAAATATCAAAAGATATGAAATACGTTACTCAAAATTTGGTTAAAAATTCTATGTTGATTGCTATTTTTGTTTTGGGTATAGTAGTTGCATCGTATTTTGTTAGTGTTATAGGATATTCAAGGAAAAAATAAAAAGTAGAGGCGCAAATAAAAGTAAGTGTCGAGTGGGTGCATTTCCCTGTCTACGGAAATAAAACACGCGACAAAATCTGAGAAAATGAGCCAGTAAAAAAATTTTCCACTCTTTTGTCGAAGTGCAAAAGCGAATGCCTAATCGACATTGAACAATTCCATATAACTGCTATTAAAACGCCAGACGCACAGCCGCAGAGCCGATAATACACAGTTCTTGAACTGTGGTTATCGGCTTTTGTATTTTCCTAATCATAGTGATTATCAGCATACAGGCTTTTCTCTTCAAACTTCTTTTGAAAATATATTTTAAGCAACATGATTCCCACATTGATAAATCCAAATGTCAAAATCAAATTCACTGGCAGATATTCTCTAATTACATCTCCAAGTACTGCTATCCCCGAAAGACTTCCGATTAAAAACATCTGTGAAATTTTATCCCACATTTTTTTGTATTTCTTTATTATTTCCATAATTATCGCCATTATAATTACCACTATGAGAAGGACAGCTACGATTGCCAGAATTCTGATAACCCATGCTTCTCCACATGTATATGCTATTTTCTGGTTAAATCCGTTATCATAGGTTGGATGTGCCAACCATTCACAAAATTGAAAATACCACATGAATGGAGTCCTGAAAAAATCTATGAAATCATTTTGAAAAGCACCGTTCTGTATAATTACAAACAGGATTACCGTAATGTATCCCATTCCCCAAAAATATTCCGTATCCCTCATTTTTTCGGTTCTGGCTTTTACTTCTTTTTTCGCTTTACGGATTTCCAGCTCTGCCCGTTTCTTTTCGTTACGGGCCTTTGTTTCTGCCTGTTCCATCTTTTTCTCTGCTTCTTTCTGTTTCTTCTGTGCTTCATCTACTGCTTCAACAGATGATTTATTCACCTGTATCTGAAGTTTAGAGTTCTGGTCCCGAACGTCTCTTATTTCTTCTTCGAGCTGCTCTTGCTCGCTCCTGCTCTTCAAACCATTCCTGTTCCTCAGATCGTCGTTGCTCTGCTGAAGCGATTGATTCAGCTTCTGCGTTTCGGACAGTTCTGTTGTTAGACGCTGAATTTCTACGGTTGATTTCCGAACTTCTTCTCGCAATCTCTGCCTGTCGGATAAGATCGTCTGTTTCTCTTCTTCCAGTGTCTGTATCTGCTTTTTCTGTGTTCGCATGAACTCTTTCGCTTTCTTGAAACTCTGTACGAGAATATCCCTCTCCACTTTGAGCTTGATTGGTGATTCCTCTGGTGTCTGCAATGGCTGCGTCAAGCTCTCTGTAATAGTTTCTGAGTTCTTCGTCTGCTCTGCTGTCTCTGTTGGCTGAATCTCTGTCTTTTTGCCTATTTCTATCAAATTCATTCTCCAATCCCTCCTTGCTGATGTCCAGATGGAATGTTTTTGACAAATTGCTGTCTCGCACTTTCTTCCCATCCTGGTTCTGAAAAGTGATGTGCTTCCGTTTCTCTGTCCAGTTTACGTTCCATCCAAACTGTTTCATTTTTTCTATAAACTTTTCTTTGCTGATACAATTTTCCAGTGCCTTTAATACCGCCATTGCACAATCCGCTACAAAACTGTCCTTTACCTGTTGACGGAACAGGTTATATTTATCTTTGCTCCACGCAATGACTTCCCCTTTTTCAATCTGGCTTCCATCAAAGTGCTTTCCTTTCTCGGCAACTGTCAGTCCTCGTTCCCGGCACATCTGATTGGTAAGCTGTTTCATACGTTCCAGATCTTTTCTGGTGTTATGCAGCTTTCTCCCATCTTCATAACTCACTGAATTAGTAACCAAATGGCAGTGGACATGGTCTTTATCCTTATGCACAGCCACTAAGGTCTGGAATCCACTGAACCAATTTTCTGCAAACTCTTTTCCAAATTCAAATGCCTGCTCCGGGGTGATCTGCTCATCCTTATGCCAGGAAATAATGTTGTGGGCATACATTCTCCCTGTATCTTTATTCCACATCTTCTTTTCTTCCAAAAAGGTTCTGTACACTAGATCATAATTAATTTCATTGTGACAGTACGGGCCTGTTACATAAGTAAGCAGCTCACTTGTCTTGTCCTGCCGTAAAACATATTCAATACAATTTCTCATTGCTCCATGTGTATTTGTCCGCTTATTAATCGTCTTATTAACTGCCATATCCTTTCACTCTCCTTCCGATACTTGAGAATATTTTTATTGAGGAAATACAACATACTGTCGTTTGGGATTTCTCCATCTGTATGCAGTTTTCTTGCAATCTGGTTGATATTTGTCGTAGCTCCCCGGAGCTGACAAAGGATATCCGCAAACATCTGGTTCAGTCTTTTCAGTTCTTCTATTTCCTCTGCCGATGCTATCTTCAAGTCTGCGATTGCTTTTATCACAACTTCCTGTTGTGTTCTTCCTGATTCTTTCACCTTGTTTTGAAGCAGATCATATTCTGCTTTATTCATCCGTATGGTTACTGTATGATTTCGTTTTCTCATAGGCTTTCTGCTCCTTTCTTTGCTTAATTTTCATTCTTTATTGACAGATACGATATTCTGGCTGATAAACCAATAAAGGGATTCCATAAGGGTGCTGGACATCCAGTGGATGTCCGTTTAGCACCGACCGAAGTGGAGCGAAGACAACGCCCCTTTGGTGGGTGCAGGGTGAAACCCTAGTCAATCAGTAAATGTTCCGTAGGAATGTCCGGTGGACATTTCGCAGGAATACTTACGCCATTGACGTGCCGGGGTTCCAGGGGCAGAGCCCTCTGGCAAGTTTAGGAACAGCCCAAAGGCTGGCTCCGGTGCAGAGTGACTTGCCACTTTGCGAAACTTGCCTGTCATCGCCCCACCACTGAACCGACACCCACCAAGCCATATTTTCCACCCTACATTATCAGATCAAAATGGAGATGACGGTGGTTTTGTGGTGCAGGGACAGACTGTGGAAGAAAGAGAAAAGCTCCCATTTCGATAGATTTTCTCTTTCTGAAACAGGCTGTTCATGCATCACTCCGATGCGAAGTATCGGACAATCATGTGCCGTATCCGGCACTCTATTCTTTTCTTCGCCTTGCTTGTTCAATCCACCCATCTGCCAACGCTTTTCTGTTATATTTTCCTTTTATTTCTACCTTTCTTTTTCTGGATCTCTTTCCATTTCTGCTAAAAGACATAAAAATAGCAGTCATAAACATTTCTTCAATTCATAATGTCTGAAATGCCACCACTGCCATTGTCTTTTTCTGCTATTCTATTTTTGTAAAGCTATTCCTTACTGTCAGTCTGTTTTCCTCTTACTGCTATTTCATAACCATCTAAAAACTGTCTGCAAAATCCAATGCTGCATCCATATCAGCTTCTTTCTCCCAGTCCGGATTATCCTCTGCGATCTCTCCATCCGTTTTCTCCATTGTTAGTGTTCTTTCCGGCAGATTAATTTCTCCTACCGATTCTTTTACAAACGGTACAAGCATTTCCAGCAGGTTCTTCGCCATAGCCATCGGGACGGATTCTTTTACTCCATCCCGGATAGCTGTTTCCACTCTTTCCAGAAAAGCATCTTCCTTTTCTCTGGTTTCCAGATACGGATCTGCTTCATTCCTGTACTCTCTGGAAAAATAATCGTTTAAAGCAACTACAACTGCTCTGGTGTACGATTTATATTTTTCCCTGTCCATCGTCTGCAAATATTCCCATGCCTGTCTGTCCTGTTCATCACAAAGATTTAAACGGATATTTGTGTTGATGATTTTCCGTTCTTTTCTCATACAAGCATCCCTCCGTTTCTCTGGATTTTCCTTACGGTCATTGCTTCATAGCCTTTCGCTGTGGCACAGATGTCCCGTACAATTGTCACCCGGCTCTTGTCATATTCTCCAAAATTCTGGATCATACAACCTCCACCGCCTACCACATACAGACGCATCAATTCCGGATTGTATTCCCGTTCTCTCAGCTTATGGAAGATTTCTTTCGTATAATCTCCGGCAGCTTTACGAATGACTGTCAGATATTTCTCACCAATATCTGCTGTACCAGTACGGATCACCTGCTCAATCACCAGATCGTCCACCACTGTTCCCAGTTCTTTCAGCAGGGATTCCCTTACAGCAAGCACACACTGATGTGTTCCATATTTCTCTGTAAAGCATTTCTTCTCTAATGGACGGAAATTGTTGATATACATGATGTTCATAGTTCCGTTTCCGATATCCACAAGCATGTTGATTCCTTTGAAATCCTGTAAGCGGTAAAAGGCTGCTGCAAATCCCTGTGGGTAAATGTCAGCACCTGCAAACTCCACATGATACTCTTTATTGCGGAATATAAAATCCACGCTTTCATTCTGGAGGAGATATTTCTGGAAATCTTCTTTCTGTGTAGCTACCCAGGTAAGCGGAAGTCCGGCTGCAATGTGCACCTTCGCCTGATTCATTCCTTTCCCATCCAGTTCCCTTGCGATAGCCACCAGTGTCAGCACATAATAGTCCTCATCCTGCGTTTTCTCTGCACAGAACTCCTTGTGTTCCTCTCCGATCTGGTAATACATGCCATTGTAAACAAGAAGATTATTCTGGAAGATTGGCTCCTTGTCATATCTGGCTACACCGGATGGAAAGCATCTGGTGGCTGTTTTCATGTTTCCATACCCATGATCAATCCCGATCACCATAACTGTCTCATTATTGTTGTTTTTCATCATTCTCATAATCATACCTCATACTTTCTTAATATTTATTTTTGACTTTCTCCCAAATTCGGGAAAAACCTATATTTGTATCAGCTAAAATGTTGATACATAAAAAGGGCAGTCAGTGTAAAAAAAGCAAAATTTTATGTACTTTGGCAGCTATCTTTGTTATTTCTCCTGCTCCGGTAACATTTCTTTTTGCTTATTTTGCCCTAAATGCCCTTAATTCCCTGATTCATATTTAACTGTAACTGTTTATAATCTGTATCTGTTTCTTCAAAAGGTATTCTTTCTTCTGGATCTACAGGACAAAAATCTTCTTCCTTAACTGCAATATCCTGATAATAAAACTCACCATTGTACTGCTTCAGAAGGAAACCTTTATCTGTCATATTCCTGAAAAAGTTAGATTTACCATGCCCCTGTCTGCCATTCTCTTTGCAGTATTCCTCATACATATGGAACACTTCACTTCGTTTCAGACGTTTTCCTTTGGCACGCACCAATGACTCATCAATAAAAGCACAGATACTATCTGACGTCCGTTGCACTTCTCTTACACATTCTTTGCTGTGTTCGCTCTCCGTGAACTTTCCCTGTTCGTACAGATTTTTCAATGCAATCATCGCCATATGAATTGCATAATCAGATTCTGCCTGTACCTTTTCCTTTAAGTGCAGATCTTTTTCACCACTTTTTACTACCCGGTTCATATCGAGAA
The DNA here is from genome assembly GCF_037890165.1 of Blautia sp. HCN-1074. Lineage (NCBI taxonomy): Bacteria > Bacillati > Bacillota > Clostridia > Lachnospirales > Lachnospiraceae > Blautia > Blautia sp. HCN-1074. The sequence goes on along the minus strand of NZ_JBBKBP010000011.1, from coordinate 95,026 downwards.
TCAGTAGTCTACGGTAAAAAGCATCTGACTTATCCTCAAGATTCTGCGGCATTTCATTGGTAGAAAAAAGCAGCTTCGCATAAGAGTGGAAATGAATTGCATCCTGTCCTTTTTTCTCATAAATCAGTGTGTCCTCACCGACTGCTTTCTTTAATACATCTGTATTCTCCATTGCCTTGCATGGAATATCCGCACAGGCATTTAACAGCTTTCCATACATTCCAGTCGCATAGAATCGTTTATTTAAATCCTGTAAAGAAATGCTGGACATATTGGTGATTCCAACGACATGCTGGATCAGCGATACTGCCACCGACTTTCCTGTTCCACCATTTCCTTTCAGTGTAAGGAATTTCTGAAACTGCGTATCCTGTGTCATGCAGTATCCAAAATACTCCCAGAATGTCTGCTGTTCTTCTTTGTTCGGAAGAGAAGATGCAAGATACTTTTTGATATTTTCTCCACCTTGTAACACCTGCTCACAATCCTCTGGATAATAGGGAAATGGTATCTGATTGATTGTCAGATAATCCGGATTGTGTTCCAGCATTTCACCCGTAACCGGATCATAATATCCATTTTTGAAGTTGATCCACCGCACAGGCTGTTTATTTAGTTCATATGCCTCTCGGTGAACTTTTGGCTGTGTGATCAGCAGATTATAGATTCTTTTGATCACTCCACTCTGTACCTGATCTCGATAGATCAGCTTCTGGATACGGTATTTCATTCTTACCCCATCATGGTCTTCCATGAAAACGCCATGCTCATAATAATACGGTGTGATTCCTACCACAAAAAACTGAACATTCTCCACCAGATAATCTACAATCTCCATATCCCGGACACCTTTCACATTTCCTTTTGCATCAAATAAGTGAAAACGACTCAGTTCCGGTTCTTCTCTCGGATCTCGTTCAAAACGCAGAATATACTGTTCCAGTAATTTCTCAACTTCTTTCTGATTATCCAGTTTGCCAAGATACTCTTTCTCTTTGAACAACTGCCAGCCTGCTTTTCCGTCGAGACCAGCGTCTTTGAAAAATGTCTGTAACTTATCATTCATCCACTTCACCGTACAGGCAGACACATAATGATAGGCACTCTGACAGCTTCCAGTAAATTGAATAGACCTCATTTCCTCTATAAAGGAATCTGCACTGAAATAATACCCATCATCTTCCTGCACCAGACAAAGTGCCTGATAACCTGACATCACAATATTCAACGCTATATCCTGATTGTCCACCAGAAAGATATAGGTCTGTGCTGTCCCTTCCGGATTGGTTTCCATATAATGCTTCAAAAACTTCTTGTTCAAACTTATCACTTCCTTTCAGGCAAAGAAAAAGACGCAAGCCATATTTTATGACTCACGCCTTACTTCGCTCACAATATTCTATTTTTATCAGTTACTGCCAGATTAGTTACTGGCAATCCTTATACATAAATCAATTCCTTGAGAATAATCTCCTCCGCAATCGCTCTGTGCTGATTGGCAGCTCTTACCCATGCCATCTGGTCTTTCTCCTTATCCGGCAGCGGTTCTTTTTCTTCCAACTGTTTCAGAATTACCTCCTCCCGTTCCCTAGCTGCCTTGTCCACTTCCAGAAGATGCTCTCCAATGGTATCCTGTAAAAGCATCACCTGATACGTTGAATTTCGATGGTTTTTCAGATAATCTCTACGTAAGAATCCATATTTGCCAAGTTGCTCCATCTGCTCACCGGATTTATAGGTGAGATTCGGGATCAGGTATTCATTTACATTTGTATAAGTCAGTTTCATATTACTGTGACCTCTCTTTCGTTTAAACTTTTATCTGTAACAAAACCAGATGTTCATGTTACGTCATTGCTACAAATCTTTCTTTCCATATCATTTTGAATCCAACCCGGGCAGATTTTCTTCAAAATCATGGTGAAAGTGCTTCGTTTCTGTGTCGGAAAAATGAACGGAAACACTTGATTTTACTGACTTTCTTCAATGTAACCTTATTATAACGTCCTCCCCCCATCCCACCTCTTCATTGGGATACTCCTCGTACCCCGGTAATGGTCTGGCACCTCTTCGGAGATAGGCTTTTACTTTTTCCCCATAGAGGTAGGGATCGTTTCCATTTACAATCCCCCATTGCATTAACAATGCTGCGGCTCCGCTGACAAAGGGTGCTGCAAAGGAAGTCCCTGTTACTGTTCTATAACCGCCGCCGGGTACGGGAGCAACTATGTTTACTCCAGGTGCAACCAGATCCGGCTTCAGATATGGCAGCCTCCTGCTGCCCCTTCCGGAAAAATCCGCATAGGAGTCAACCAGCGAATCATATGCCCCAACTGCAATAATCCGCCGGGCAGTAGCGGGTATGGTCAAAGTTCCATATGCCCTTGGTTCATAAAACCCGGTTCCTCTGTTCAGGGTATTTCCACCTGGCAGCCACAGGTAATAATCTCCTCCCCTGACCTTTTTTCCACTTAGAATGATTTTCCAGTCTCCACTGTCCACATAAGTTTCCACAGGAAGGAAATCTATGTAGATTTCCTGTGTCAGATGATAGGGTCCAGGTTTTCCATAATAGATTAAAAGCTCTGTATTTCCCAGTTTGTACCTCTGAGGACCAAGCTTTTCATCTAAGGGGCCGATCCGGTTTCCGGATGGATTTTCAATATAAATACTCATCTCATCCTCATAAGCTTTCCATAACTGCACATTTAATGTTGGTTCCCTGCTGCTCACAGATAATTCTATCTGTCTGGTCTGTCCCTGTTTCAGGGTTCCGCCCTCATGCAGAGGCTGATTGCCATTGTTTCCTGTACCTGTACAGATAACCAGACGTCCCGTAGAAGAAACCATATCTATATATGTTTCAAGAAGGGAATCTCCCTTATGTGACCCATAGTTATTTCCAAAACTGATATTGATAACCATCGGCCGCCCCAGAAACAATGACTGACGCACCAAATAATCAATTCCCTGTATCAGTTCGGTTGTTCTTGGGAAAGAATTTTCTCTGGGAATCCCCATTTTTACCACTATCAGGTCACTCTCATAAGCTACTCCCTGATTGACTCCATCGGAAGCTCTCCCGTTTCCTGCCGCGATTCCCAGCACTGAGGTTCCATGTCCACTGTAATCCACAGATGGAACAAGGCGCCTGCCCTGGTTTTCTCCAAGTGCAAGCGCCTCATCTATTTCTTCTTTCGTATATTCTGTTCCTGTCACATATCCCTGCGGTGGTTTTCCCGGGATACTCTGGTCCCACAGCCGCAAAATCCTGCTACTCCCATCTGCATTTCTGAAATCCGGGTGAAAATAATCAACTCCGGAATCGACGATACCTATCAGAATTCCTTTTCCTGTCAGCCCGTCTCTGCCAGTCTGCACTGTTCGGATACAGCTGGCTCCTTTTGCCTGAAATAGTTCAAAATAGAGTCGTTTTGGTTTTTCTATAAATTCTACCTGTACACGGTCTGAATAAGCATCAATTTCCGATTCCGGCAAAGTTACAACAGCATAGCCGCCAAGCAATGGCACTACCTGAATCCCGTTGCCAGCCAGCCCACTCTCCGGACCACTGTATTTTACAATAATGTCCCACTGCCTCGAAGTCATATCATATCCTATATTCAGGTTCTCAGATTTCCTGCGTTCCTCTGGTGTCGCATCCATAGCCAGATTTAAGAGATTATCTATTTTCTGATCTGCCATAAACATTTCCTTCCGCTTCAAACCTGTTATACATTTAATCATACAGCCTGAAACCGCATAGTTCTTATTTACTATATTCCTCTATCACACAATTATGTTCCTTTGTTTTCTTATCATAATTCACACCAACAAGAAGAATATTTCCTTTATATTCTTCCAGACTGGCGCAATACTCTTTTTTCCCGATCTGCGCAATTGCTCCCTCTGCACTCTGATTCCACTTTAATTCAACTACCAGCGCAGGTTTTTCCTGAAATTTTCTTCGCGGGATAAAAACAAGATCCGCAAATCCTTTTCCACCAGCCATTTCTCTGTGAACTGTGTAGAAATTTCTTGCTGCATACAAGGCGAGCGATATCGTATAACTTAACGCATTCTCATCATTGTACTGTATATGAGATGTCTCGAAATGTGCCTGTCTGATCCCTTCCGCTACCTGCGCAGGTCTTCTCTGCCAGATTGCATTGAGTGTATCTGCAGAATTCTTCAAAGCCTTTGAAACTTCTCCCCAGTCAGATGCCGCAACACTGTTCACATATTCTGTACGTACTTCACTGTTGGGTATTTTTACAATTTTGTTGTCATAATCATAAGCAAGATACCCCAAATGAATTAATAAAGTAAGAACATCATCTTCTGTACGAAATGTTGCCATATCATTTGCAAAGCTTCCTGTATTTACCGGAACGCTTTCTCCTGCGATCATACTTAGAACATCATCTTTTAAGCCTTCAAAATTCATGTCAATGTATACTTGTAAAGCTTCAAATGTCTCTGTCTGGTTCCAGTAATTCCCTATTTTTCTAAACCTCATGCAGCTCACCACAGAGCGTGGACTGTAAATAGACAAAGCTTTCTCAAAAGAATATCCGTCATACCAACTTTTCACTTCCTGCATATCCATGTTGTATGTTTTACATAGATTCCTTACTTCTTCCTCTGTAAATCCTACATACTCCGCAAGTGGTCCCGGATCGATCATCGAAAATTCATCAAACATATTCAATGCAGAATGTGTTCCATATTTCTTAATTGGAAGAATCCCAGTCATATATACAAGGGCAAGATAGCCTTTATCTTTCAGTAAATCTCTTAAAAAATCCAGATACTTTTCCTGTGCTTCTCGGTCTGTTTTATATTCTCTGAAAATGCAATCCCATTCATCAATAACTACGACAAACTGCCTCTTTGTTTTATTATAAACATCCTGCATAGTTCTCATCAGATTGGTCTCATCAAAATATCGAAAATCCGGATACTTTTCCAACAGATCCCAGATCACACTTTTCCTAATCAGCGCAATCATTTCTTCTACTGTATCACTCTGGCTTAAAAATTCCTGCATATTGAGAAATATCGTATCATATTTGTTTAAATATTTTTCAAAACTCTCACATGATGCAATTTTGAATCTTGAAAAGAGTTCTTTTGAATCAGCCTCGCAATTGTAATAGGCAGCGATCATGTTAGCTGTAATAGATTTTCCAAAACGGCGTGGACGGCTAATGCAAATATACTTTTGTGTTGTCTGAGCAATCGAATTCAGATATTCTAAAAGCTCTGTTTTATCTACGTATATGCTGGAATTTACTACTTCCATGAAATTATTTATATCTGGATTTAAATAATTTCCCATTCCGATTTCACCTCCGCATTTATTTTGATTTTCCTTTGCTTCTTATTATAAGGCATAAATCAAAGACAGGCAATATTTGTCTTACTTATCCCCATCTGTTCTGGCATCGGCAATGATTGCGCCCCGAAAATATTAATTAATTGCCATAAAAAATATACAACTTTTTATAGCATCATAATAATTGCATCTATAATAATCTCCGTCAGCAAACTAAGGAGTACACTTCCTAATATCGTGCAAAGAACAATTCCCATTATAGGATGTCTTACTTTCCATTTTGTCATCATCCCATATATTTTCTGCTCTAAACAACTTTCTTTGTCCCAGAATACATACATTTTGCTTTTCTTTACACAACCTTTTGTCTTTTCTTCGCTGAATTCTCCAATAATATCCGCATAAATATACATTTTGTAATAAGTAAGTCTTCTGTGCATTTTTTCTTCTATATTATTTTTTGTTTCAATAAAAAATTGCATATCATTATAATTATAAACGTAATCCATATTTTCCTCTTCCGTGGTTCTCATATCCCGTATCAAATATTACGATATACGAAAAATTATCTTATCATCGTCACCATACTATTGTTTTTTTGGGCAATTTAACTTTTATAAAATGCACTAACATATACCCGGTTCATACCTCTGGCAGTGCATCATCACTCTCTATCATTTTAATCTCTTCTGCTGTATTCAAGACATTCAGCTGATATTCAGCAATCTCTTGCAATATTTTGAATCTTTCTTCTTTTTCTTTTCCTTCGCGCAACATCTGTGCGTTATGTGATTCCAGATTAGAAAGAACTGTTAATTCATTAATTGTTGCAAAATCTCTGACATTATTTTTCTTAGCAAGTTCAGGATTTGCTTCTCTCCATGCTTTCGCCGTAAATCCAAATAATGCCACATTTAATATATCCGCCTCTTCCGCATATGCCAGCCATTGAAGGTTTTCTCTGTAATTCATTTGAGGAAGCAAATATTTTTTTACAGCATCCGTCTGAATCAGATAATTATTTTTACTTAAGAAACGTTTTGCATCCCATTTTTTCTGATCAGAGTTGTTTTCTTCTTCCTTCAAGCGCTGAAATTCCTTTATCAGATATAACTTAAACACAGGACTTATTGCAGAGGCAAACTCAAAAGCAATATCTTTGTGTGCATATGTGCCACCATATTTTCCACGCTTTACATATAATCCAATGGCATTTGTTTTATTTATCCATTCCGCTACACTTAATACAAATGTATGTAACCCCGCCTCTGTTTTAAAGTGGTCGAATTCGACCACTTTAAAATCGGAATTATAAATTTTCTCCCAAGTTCCCAAAAACTCCAATGTATTTCTGTTTCTTAACCAGTTTTTCACAATATCTGCACAACGTGAATCTCCTGACTTCGCCTTAGCAATATCTGTAATACAAATATAATCGTCTAACTCTTGTTTTGAAATAGAAATCTGCACATTTTGTACTTCGATTACTTTATTCTTCATTCACATCTTCCTTTACAATAAGATTGTCCATCTTTACCTTATACGCTAACAAACGCAACACATAGTCCGGCATCTTTCTGGTTCCTCGTTCCCATTCTGTTACCGTCCTGTACGGGATTTCAAAATATTCACAGAATTCTTTTCTATTCATTCCTGTACTTTCCCGTAATTTTTTTATTTCGTCTTTTATTTCCATTTCTTTCCCCTTTTTGCTTTTACACATTGTGTATATATTGTAACATATTTTTTTATCAGTCACAACATTTATCATCTTCATTTTGGTATACTCCCGGCGGTACACAGCGCGCCACCCTATTTCTTCTTTCGTATATTCTGTTCCTGTCACATATCCTTGCGGTGGTTTTCCCGGTATGCTCTGGTCCCACAGCCGCAAAATCCTGCTGCTTCCATTTAGTTTTCCCTGCTTTGATCTATGATCATCTGGCAGATTTCCTGTTTTGGTTTTCCAAGTGCTGCTCCCAGTTCTGCATACAGCAGATCCTAAAGTCTGATTTATAATACCGCCATACGTCGGTCTCAGAGCCGGTGCAGCCGCTGACACAAGTCTGTTTTCGTTGATACTCCGAACGTATCCATCACCGCATATCTATAATTGAAACATAAAATTTCTCCTAAAAAAATTTTTTTATGGATATATTTCAGAATAAACACTCAATCGACACATCACTGAAATATCTAAAAAAATTTTACATAAATTTTTCATTAGCGCGCATGTGTATTTTACAAAGCATTCCTATAATAGGAAACAAAGAAATGAGAAAACATTATACATTCATAGATATAAGAAAAGAGGAATGATTATGTATCAGACATTATGGACTTCTATTAACAATCAGGTAAAAAAATCACATGCTTCTGCCGCTTTTCTGGCAGTTTCACTTATTGAATGGACAACACTCGGACTTCTGGCAGGATTTTTCATCTCTATAATTGGCGGAATGTCTGCTATTACCAAACTGACTGTTATCCTTTGTGCCGGTGGATATACCGGACTGATTTTTGGTTTCTTTGGCGGAATTTTATATCTGTACAGAACAGATTCCCGCCATTCCTCAGCAGAATCTTCTCCCTCTGCTACCGCCAGACTCTCTCTTAAGAGTAAAACAGCTGCCTGATTTATATCAGACAGCTGTTTTATTTTTCTACAAAATGGATTCTCGTCTCATCAAAACGATTCTCCATCGGTGCAATACCGATCCACACACCGCCAGGTCCCAGTGCATCTGTTTCCAATCAAATATATTACTTCTTAATTTTTTCTATCATACACTGATGTTCTTTATCTTTTTTCGAATAATTAATACCTACCAGAAGAATGTTTCCAGCATATTACGCTGAGACTTTTTTATCTTTGCAATCAGATACAAAAACGCTATCACAACCAGTTTAAGAAAGTCAATCGAATATTCGCAATTGAAGCAGAGGGCTTACTTGTATCACCCCAATGCCACATCAAGCACCATCATCAGTGAAAATCCTACTGCGAAGAAAATTGTTCCAATATTGGAATGTTCCCCTGCTGACATTTCGGGGATGAGTTCTTCTACTACTACGTAGAGCATTGCTCCCGCTGCAAAGCTGAGCAGATATGGTAACGCTGGTACAATAAGTCCTGCCGCCAGGATCGTCAGTACCGCACCGATTGGTTCTACGATTCCGGATAACACACCACCTGCAAACGCTCTGCCTTTTCCCATTCCTTCCGAGCGCAATGGCATGGAAATAATCGCGCCTTCCGGGAAATTCTGAATAGCGATTCCAATAGAGAGCGCCATGGCCCCCATCACGGTAATCTTCGTATTTCCGGTCAGATATCCGGCATAGACCACTCCTACCGCCATTCCTTCCGGAATATTGTGTAAAGTTACAGCCAGAACCAGCATAGTAGTTCTCTGAAGTCTGCTCTTTGGACCTTCTGCCTTGTCACTGTTCTGGTGAAGGTGCGGGATCATGTGATCCAGCAAGAGCAAAAAGAGCACTCCAATCCAGAATCCCACTGCTGCCGGGATAAAAGAAAACTTTCCCATGTCTGCAGACTGCTCGATTGATGGAATCAGCAGACTCCACACTGAAGCTGCCACCATGACCCCGGCCGCAAAGCCGGTAAGTGCTCTCTGTACTTGTTCATTCAGATTCCTTTTCATAAAAAATACGCAGGCTGCTCCTGCTGAAGTTCCGATAAAAGGAATCAGGATTCCGTAAAATACATTTATATTCATCTGTCTACTCCTCCTATTCTATTTGTATGCCTAAGATAAGTAATTGTTCCTATTCTCCACCAATCATACAAATAACTCTGATTTGGTTAAATAATAGTGGATGAAAAATCCAGTTTGTTAGTTAGTTTAGTCTAACTCATGTAAGTATATCAGATTTTCTTCCAAATAAAAAGAGCATACAGAACTTTTTTCAAATTCTATATGCCCAAATTTAACCGAATCAAGTAAGTCCCCTGCGGGGGTTGCGAAGAGCAATAAGCAGTTAAAGAATAGACTGCGGGCAGCCGGACTATTTCTTTTCGTAAACTTTGTTTACGCTCATTCATTGTTTTTGCTCCTGTTTCAGATAAACTGCAGCACCCAGTATACAAACGGTAAAGTCACGATTGAACAGACTGTCGTCACCAGGATTCCACCCATGGCATAGTCGCCGTCTGTGCCGTATGTATTTGCCATCATAACTACTGATGACATTACCGGCATAGCGGATGTGAGTGTCATGGTCATACGGATTTCTGCCGATATTGGAAGTAACCCCAGTATCAGATAAAACAGCACCGGAAAAATCAGCATTTTGATTGCGACGATTCCATAATAGTCCAGTTTGCAAATGTATTTTTTTACATCCATACATGCAAAGACTCCGCCAAGATAAATCATTGCCAGAGGTGTTGCTGTTGCTCCGATTTTTGAGAATGCTGTGTTCAGAATCTCCGGTAAGGCAAGACCTACAATAATACAAAATAATGCCAATACGATAGCAACTGTTACCGGGTTAATTAGCTTTTTAAAGTCAAATGTAGAATGCTTTACGGCACCAACATTTTTTCCACATTGTGATGAATTTTTTGAGGTAGTTTCCACTATATCCACTGTCTTCGAAGTTAGCCTTACCCCGACTGTCCACAGCATCAGCTGGTCTATCATGGTAAATACCGAGATATACAGCATTCCTCTTTCCGGAAAGATACTTGTGACAATTGGAATTCCCATAAATCCAATATTTCCAAAAGCGCTCATAGCAGAATAAAGCTGTTGGTGGTCACCTTGCAGGTGCAGTATTTTTCCTGAAAGAAAGCTGAGTCCAAACAAACAGATATACATAAAGAATGCGATTCCGAGAATCGGCAGGGAGTGGAAAAGCATTTCCTTATCCACTCCATTTACCGTATTTGTAAAAATCATAATCGGCAGTGCCAGTTTGATCACAAGTCTGGAAACGACTTCCATATTTTCCCGGTTCAGCACATGTGTCCGGATCAGAATGATGCCTGCCAGAATGTAGATGACAAACATTCCGATCTGGTTAAGAAGAATATTTAATGTACTCATAAGTCAATTCTCCGGAGTGTTTTTGCCTGTCTTGATTTTTAATTTTTCAATATCATGTATCTGTCCCATTGTTGCTATTTCCTTTCTTCTGCATTCGCATTATTTATTTTTCATAAAGGATTCTTCCTTCATTTTTTATAACTTCTACTAACTTTTTTATTTCTATTCTGTCTGTTTTATCTTACCATATTATCATGCCTTTTTTAAGTCTCTCCAACAATTTCGAAGATTGTTTTTCTGTGCTCAGGCATGAAAAACAGCCGCAGATTCTTCATCATACGGCTGATCTTTTCTATTTAATATTCTATCTGTTGTCTGTTTTTATTTCTCAATCCCCTTTAAGAACCACACGGATTCTCTTGTAGATCAGAAATACAACCAGGGATGTCAGTGCATATTTAAATAAGTTGAATGGGAAGATGATCAGTGCTGCAAATGAAAGCAGACTGTTTACAGAGCTGTGTACTGCGCCACCCATTTCGATGAATGCTTCGATTGGCATTCCAAAAGCTTTTCCATAAGCCGGAAGTAAAACAAATGCATTAATAAAGCATGCAACTATTGCTGTCAGAACTGTTCCGACTGCCATTCCTACAACTGCGTGTTTTCTGCTCTTGACGGATTTGTAGCGGTAGATTAATCCTGCCGGAACTGCGAATGTACATCCGAAGATAAAGTTTGCCACGTCACCGACTCCTGCTGTCATAGATCCCTTTGTTACAAGATGCACCAGAATCTTCACCAGCTCGATCAGAACACCTGCAATCGGTCCCATTGCGAAAGAGCCAACCAGTACAGGGATCTCAGAGAAATCCAACTGATAAAATGTCGGTGCCAGGAACGGAAGCGGAAACTCCAGATTCATCAGAATTCCTGCGATAGCGCCAAGCATGGCTATCTGTGTGATAGTCCTTGTCTTACTCCTTGCCATTGCGTTTCCATTTCTTAATACCTGTTCACTCATACTGTTTCTCTCCTTTGAAATTATTCTTTATGGATATAAAGTTTTATTCGCTGCATATCCTGTTTAAAAGAAAATTCCACAAGCTTCTTTACATGGCAAAACTGTCATATCTCATAGAAAATTTCACCACATAAAAAACCCTGGATAAATCATCCAGGGTAATGAGCACGTATGGTAAAAATATCGCGTGTTCTTCTCTCATCCAGACTATACTGTCGGTTCTGGAGTTTCACCAGATCAGCCGCCTAAGCTAAGCGGGTCGCGGACTATAACCGCCGGTAGGGAATCTCAGCTAATGCTGATCACCACAACCCCGAAGAATTTTCTTTTATCTGCGTTTGATTATACTACATAAGTATATTCATTTCAATACAATTTTCAGATTTTTTACCGGAGTGTACATTGTAAGAAGGAGTCGTATTGTCCGTTGGAATCTCATCGGGTGCAAACAGTTCTATTTTATTATCGAATTCTGTATAATTCTCATTTGCGCCAAGTTCTCTTGATTCTATCAAAGTTTCTGTAATGTTCTCTCCTCTCTTTGTAATTCTAAGTCATGCACCACCAGTTCAACTGGTGGTTTGATTATTTTCTTTTTCTTCCTTTTCTATTATAACTTTATTTTTTACTTCTTTTATTCACTGACAGTGTATATTTATCTTTCCCGCAAAAAAAGCAGGAACTGTACTCAACAGTCCTGCTTTTTCATCATCAGAGAAATAGTTTTCCCCTTATGCAGTAATATTCTTTCTTATATAGATCCTCTCTGCAATCTTATCCACTACCTTATTGCAGATCAACGTATAAGCCGCGCCAAACACATTCGCGCCAATACGAAGTGCCACTGCCGCAGGCATTCCGAAAAGTCCTGCTGCGATAGAGAGTGCTCCGAAAGTGTTAAATGCAGTCTGCCATGCATATCCTGCGGAATATCCGACTCCGATTCCACCAATCATTCCGATATACGGATACATGGATTCCGGAAGTGCCAGATACAGGACAATAAAGAGCAGGCATCCTACAATGTTGAACAGCCCTCTGTTGCCGGCTCTGGACGCACAGTCTTCTGTAAATGGCAGGCATACGGACATGCAGGCGATTCCTGCCCACATGGCTCTCGGCAGTCCCAGAAGATTCATAAATAACATAGCACTGGACACAATCAGTGTCAGTTTCAGATACCATCTGCTCCTTGCTGAACGGATGTCAAACTCACGAAACAGGTCAAGGAAAGTTCTTCTATATGGTCTGTTCTTCTGATTTTTGTAAAAAATCGCCATGCAGATCAGCATTCCTATGAAAAGTCCTGCGATGCGTAACGCATATTCCTGCCCGGTCACATCATATCCCAGAAGGAGTAAATAGCCCAGTACAAATGTAGAATGATTATACATGATCACATTGTGGCATCCAAGAATCATCAGAAGCAGAATGCAGACCACATTGACAAGAAATGCGGCAAATGGATGTGGTGCTGCCATATTTGCCAGTCTTGGCCCCGCCATAAGAATTCCAAAGATTCCTGCAATGGAAATCAACCCATGTGTTGTCCTGATTCCGAAGTCCGCCTGTCGCAATACGAGAACCGCCAGCAGAACTGTAACCCCGACTACACTGTTATTGCTTCCTGTGAGTTTACTGTACAGGCTCACCACCGCAACACAGAACGCCATGACCAGATATACTTTGAAGTTATAAATTAATATGTGACGTCTTTTTTCTTTTGGATCCGTTGTGTTCTTAATAAGCTGCTTAGAACCAACGGAACTCAACTGTAGTTCCTGATAAAATGTCATTTCCAAGTCGTCTCCTTTTTTGTAAAATTACGTAAAAATCCAACGTTTTCACAGAATAACAAAACGCCAAATGATTACGTACCTACTATGAATTTTGAAATAGTAACGAGCACTATACCGCAATTTTCCAAAAACGTCAAGAGTCATTTCTCGCACTCCATAAATTTTTTTACTCACTCAAAAGAGGTATTATTCCATACACCGTTCACATTATGTATCATTAATTACCACTTAATACAATCCCATGATCGCCAGCAATGCCGTGATCACTACAAGGCTGCAAAGAATCGTCACGCTGTTCGCACAGCTTGCCATTCCTTCATCTCCTCCACACATTCCTGTGTAGGCAGGTGCAACTGCACTCATAGGAGCAAAGCACAGTAAAACAAGGGTCTGTCTGATTACCAGGTCAAATGGTAATACAAAGAAGAAAAATACTGCACAGACTGCCGCAAAAATGTGTCGGATCACTACCAGTTTAACGATCTCACCCATATATTCTTTGATCAATTACCTCAATCCTTCCCAGACGGCAAATGCTGTGTTAAGCGCTTTAAAGGGTGGTCTGGTGGATGTGCTGATCCTGGACTCCAATCTTGCTGAAGCACTGCTGAAACTTAGTGAAGACATGCCTTCACAGGAGTAATACATACAAAATACCCTTTCGTCATATTATACGAAAGGGTATTTTTTCAGACTATTTTATTTTTTGTAAAGCACAAATGCCTCATATGGATTCAGGATGATTTTCCTGTCAAATACTTTTCTTCCCATGTTCGTAATCAGGCACTGAGCTCCTTCTGTGAATGTTTCCGGAAGTTCCATTTCCGCTTCCTGTGCACTGAAATTACATACTGTGAGCAGCTTCTCTGATTCAAGCTTTCTTATGTAAGCAAAGATCTGGTCATGATCACGGTACAGAGCCTCAAATTCTCCGTATACGATGATATCCATTTCTTTACGCAGACGGATCAGTTTCTGATAATAATGGAAAACAGAGTCCGGATCTTTTAACTGATCTGCCGCATTGATCTGCCGGTAATTTGGGTTTACCTTGATCCATGGTTTCCCTGTAGTGAAACCTGCACCTGCGGAAGTATCCCACTGCATTGGTGTTCTGGCATTATCGCGGCTTCTGAGCATCAGACATTTCATCATATACTCCGGTGTCAGTCTGCCTGTCTCTGTCAGCTCAGTGAAATAATGAAGGCTCTCGATATCACGGTAGTCCTCCAGCTTATCAAAATAAACATTAGTCATTCCAAGCTCTTCACCCTGATAAACATAAGGGGTTCCCTGCATCATATGAAGGCAGGTCGCCAGCATCTTGGCTGAAATATCGCGGTAAGCAGGATTGTCATTTCCGAATCTGGATACACTTCTTGGCTGATCATGGTTTCCAAGGAAAAGGCTGTTCCATGCTTTTCCTGCCAGTTCTTCCTGCCATTTGATCATGATCTTCTTGAACTCTTTGAAATCATACCGTTCTGTGGTCCATTTGCCATAATCACCACCACCGATTTCTATATGCTCAAACTGGAATACCATATTCAGTTCTTCTCTGTCATCACCTGCGTATTTCTGTGCTTCCTCAATGGTAACTCCTGAGGTTTCCCCCACAGTCATCACATCATATTTGGAAAGAACTTCCTGATTCATTTCATGCAGGAATTCGTGGATTCTTGGACCATGAACACTATACGGACCGAAATCGCCATACAATCCGTTATTCATCTCTCCGTCAGGAAATTTCTGATCTTTGGAAATCATGCTGATAACGTCCATACGGAAACCATCGATTCCCTTTTCACACCAGAAGTTCATCATATCATAAACTTCCCGGCGAACCTTCTCGTTCTCCCAGTTCAGATCCGGCTGTTTCTTGGAGAACAGATGAAGATAGTACATATCTGTCTGTGCGTCATATTCCCAGGCTGAACCTCCGAATACTCCGCCCCAGTTATTTGGTTCCTTACCATTCACCGGATTTCTCCAGATATAATAGTCACGGTAAGGATTATCTTTGGATTTACGGCTCTCGACAAACCAGGAATGCTCATCGGAAGTATGGTTTACAACCAGATCCATGAGAATCTTGATTCCTCTTTTGTGCGCTTCTGCAAGGAGAGTTTCATAATCCTCCATTGTTCCGTAATCTTTGTATATCTTTCTGTAATCAGAAATATCATATCCGTTATCATCCTGAGGAGACTCCAGCATAGGAGAAATCCAGAGAACATTCACACCTAACTCCTTCAAATAGTCAAGCTTCTCAATAATTCCTCTGATATCCCCGATTCCGTCTCCATTACTGTCTTTAAAGCTTTTGGGGTAGATCTGGTAAACAACACTTTCTTTCCACCAGGTTTTCTTCATAAACGTAAGCCTCCTGTTTGCATTTCTCAAGTTTATTGATGTGTTATTTTACTGCACCGGCAACAACACCGTTCATGATCCATTTCTGACAGAAGATATATACGATCAGTACAGGTGCCAGTACAAGCAGATAAGAGGCAAATGCCAGATTATAGTCTACAGAGAACTGGCTCTTGAATACATACTGTGCAAGCTGTAAGGTCTGCTGGCTCTCATCACTTAAGAGTACCAGTGGCATACTGAAGTCGTTCCATGTCCACATAAAGGAAAGGATTGCTACTGTTGCTGTAGTTGGTTTTAATACCGGGAAAATGACCCGGCTGAAAATCTGGATGGGGTTGGCACCATCGATCATTGCTGCTTCATCCAGTGCTTCCGGTATCGCCTTGATCGCACCTGTATAAAGGAAAGTATTCATAGGCAGACCGAAGATAATGTACAGAAAAGTAATACCGTAAATATTATCCAGATGGAAGGCATTCGCCTGTACAACCAATGGGAGCATGATTACCTGGAATGGGATAAACATAGCACTGATAAAGTAGTAGTACATAATGGAAAAGAATTTACTCTTTTTCCTGTTTCTGGTTATTGCATATGCTGCAAAAGAGTTTGTGATCAATGTAAAGAACAGGTTGATCACTGTAATAAATGCAGTGTTAAAAAATTTCTGTGGAAAATTTGTCATCACCCAGGCATCTACGAAGTTCTGCAGACGCAGCTTTCTGGGCAGTGCCAGTATGTTATTCATGTCAGACGGATCCTTGATTGCGATCATCAGTGCCATATACAGAGGCAAAAGAATAATCAGCACAATTCCTATAATAAGAAGAATCGTTACAGGCCAGTTGTAACGTTCTTTTACCTTCGCTACACCCTGTTTCATCCTAACTTCTCCTCTCTCTTCTCAAGTATACGCAGCTGTAACACAGAGATCAGCACAACTACAATGAAAAGCACAACTGCATTAGCTGACTGGTAGGCGAACTGTCCTCCGCCGAATCCCTTCTTATAGATCAGGACTGCAATGGAAGTAGTTGCTGTTCCGGGTCCACCATCTGTCATGGCCATGATCTGATCGTAAACCATCAGGTAACCTTTGGCCGAGAGCACCATATTAATGGTAAAGGACGGTGCCAGAAGAGGGAAAGTGATCTTGCTGAACCGCTTGAATCCTGTAGCTCCGTCCAGGTCAGCAGCTTCATATACATCTGTATCAATAGACTGGAGTCCTGCAATATAGATCAATGTATTGAATGCACATCCGATCCACAGAGATACTGCAATGATTCCCCACATCGCATTGTTAGTACCCAGGATATTCACACTGAGAGCCTTGATTCCCAGAGCTTTTCCAAGCTCCGGAACCAGGTTTGCAAAAATATAGTTGAAGATAAATCCCACGATCAGACTTCCCAGCATATACGGCAGGAAATAAAATGCTTTAATGGTATTTTTGAATTTAATCTTTGCATTTAATGCGCATGCGAGCACAAGGCTGATCACATTAACCAGGATCGTAGTGATCACAGCAAATTTAAAGGTGAAAATGTAGGCATTTCCTGTATCTGCATCTACAAACATATGCAGGTAATTACGCAACCCTACGAAATTCCAGTCTCCATATCCTCTCCAGTCAGTAAAGCTGTAGAATACACCTTTCAGGAAAGGAATTGTATGGAAGATGAAAAATAATACTGCAAGAATACCAACATAAATATAGTAAACTTTATTGACAGCAGGTCTTTTACGATTCGCTGCTTTCTTCATAGGCTCATCCCCTCACTTAATCTACATTCGCAACATCATATTTTTCGTCACACTGTTTCAGGAACTGTTCGATGTTTTCCTTATCATCCATTCCATTTGCACGATTTAAACTAAGTTCAGTAAGCAGTACAGACATATTAAATCCTGATGGGTAGTAGTGGTCTTCAAAGTTGGCAACTTTACCATTGCTGATGTCTTCCTGTACACCTGATACTGCTTCATCACTCTGCTCTACACCCTTTAATGCGGAGAATGAGAACTGCTCATCAATATAAGTCTGTACATTTTCTTTTTCCATCATAAAGGAAACAAAATCTTTAGCTGCATCTACATTGGAACTGCTCTTGCTTACGCCCAGAAGCACATCCACACCTGAGGTAACCTTATTCTGGGATTCATCATTGGAAGACGGAATTGCAAACATGTTTATTTTTACATCCGGGTTAGCATTACGGTACTGGCTGATTGCCCAGTTTCCGTTGATGATCATTACAGCGTCACCGTTGGCAAATTTCTTGTTTCCGTCATCATAGCTAAGTCCCATGAAATCATCCTGTGCATAATCAAGAAGTGTCAGATATTTCTCTGTAATCTCCTCATGAGTTCCCACAAATGTTGTCTTGCCTGCTTTGCGGTCATCTGCGAAGCTCTCCGGTGCAAGGTCTGCTGCTATTGAATTCCATGGTGCATTTGCTGTCCATGCATCTTTGTAAGTCATCAGTAATGGCTGCTCACCTGCATCCTGGATTTTCTGAAGAAGATCTATAAACTCATCCCAGGTCTTCGGAACTTCCAGTCCAAGCTCATCGAATTTCTCTGTATTGTAGATGACACCGGAAGCATTTGTAGCAAATGGAACACCATATATTGTCTCTTCTTTGTCCTTATTTACATCGTAAACCATGTCAATATAGGCTTCCTGTACATCCTTGATATAATCCTGATCACCCAGGTCAAGCAGCATACCTGCACCCTCAACCTCAGTGTAGTTGTTATCGCCACCCATTGCTACGATATCAGGCATATCATTCTTTGCCATTCTGGTCTTTAATACAGTTCCTGCATCCGGCGGAGCAGTAACCTTTACTGTCACATCGTCATGGCTTTCATTATATTTGTCTACCAGTTTCTGAATCGTATCCTTGTTCTCAGGTTTTGTGGAAAAAAGTTCCAGTTCTGTTTTACCTGAGCTTTTCGCTGAGGAACCTGCGTCAGACGAACCGCCGCATCCTGTTAATGTGCCGGCAAGCAAAGTACCAATTACCAATGTGCTTATTATTTTTTTATACATTTTTTCTCCTCCATAATTTAATTTTCATTAACTACGAAGGCTGCGCAACCTCTGTTTTCCCTTGGTGACTTTATCATAACGCAGTCTGTCTGTAAAAATCAACAGGTTTCTCGGGAAACTTAAATTTCACACAAAATTCACAATCCATTTTTGTGCATATCATACAATAATCAGTATGTTTTTACACTGTTAACCCAACCGGATAAGTTCTGTAAATTGTAAAAAAGAGCCTGCTATTCTTTCACAGACTCTCTTTTTATCAGCCGCACCGGGCTCTTGATATTCATTTCTTTTAAAGTTTCTCCCTCTATCATCCGGTGCAGACGGCGCAGGGAGATTACGCCCTTCTGGTGGATATCCTGATGAACCGTAGTCAACCTGGGACGGACAAACTCCGCATAAATACTGTCATCATAACCTACTATGGAAATCTGATCCGGAACCTTAATCCCATGATCAAAGAAATAGTTCATAGCCTCAATCGCTCCGTAATCCGAAGAAAACGCCAGTGCCTTTACTTCAAGGAAACGGGGAAGCAGCTCTTCATACCTGCTGAGGCGCTGTCTCTTCTCCCCCGGAACTACGATCAGACGGGATTTGCTGCAGAAACCGCCCTGCTTTTCCATAGCCTGTTTGAATCCGTTCCATCTGCGGGAATCACTGTCCTTATCTGTCTCTGCGATAAACAATGCCCTGTGGTATCCACAGGAATACAGGTATTCTCCAACCTGATATCCACCGGAATAATCGTCAATTCCTACATTCTGGAAGGTGTATTCCCCTTCCGGATATGCATCGATCAATATCATCTTCTTGTTCAGTTTTCTGGACAGCTGTCTGTATCGTTCCTCATCGTATCCCAGAATGATCAGACCCTCAACATTCCACCTGGAAGCCATATCTACTACATCTTCAATTTTTTCCCCGCCGATAAGCATGACGAAATAACCTTTCCGTTCTGCTTCTGTCTGTATGGTTCCGATCAGCTCTCCCACAAAGGAATCCTGCAGAGACTGCATTCCATGGGCAGTGGCAAATCCAAGCACTACTCCGATGATTCTGGAGCCATGACCTGACAACATCACAGATCCCATATGTGGAACATAATTCTGTTCTTTCAGAATACGGGTAATCTTATCTATGGTTTCCTGAGACACTCTCTTGGTATTTCCATTGATTACATTGGAAACCGTAGTCCGGCTCACCCCCGCCATATCTGCAATATCCTGAAGTCTGATCATTTAAACGCCTCCTGCTTTACGATATTTTATAGATTCATACAATAGTGTTAAAGATATCCTTTTCTATAAAATGTTTATACCATATATATGTTTTTAAGTAAACTTCCGTTCTTATATTATTATAAAAACGCAGGCATAGCGAGCTACGCTGAGGCTTTTATACCCGTACAATCGGATTTGCAGACAAGCGAATGGTATAGTTTTTTCCAGATTGAAACAAAATTGCGCGTCTGACTCTCTTCATTGGAAAATAACGAGAATGCGACGCGCAGTTATTCAAAGGATGAACTGAATGATACTTTTATTCTTCATCCGCATGATAAATCCCAACATATCCCTGCGGTTCTACTCTGACAATCTGTTCGACTTCCTCTGTTTTCTCCGGGAAGTCCGCTTCTGTATGAAATCTCACACAGGTTCCGCAGGAGGAGCTTAAATCTCTTGGGACCGGCATGACTTCTGCACTCAGATTCATTGCCTGGCAGTTTCTTCGAAACTGGATAGCTCCATAATGGGAATAGAAGGTTGCTATATATGTGATCATTTTTTAAGTTTCAGCAGGATATCATCTCCCTGCTCTGTTGCCTGTACCTGATATCCCTGATGTGTTGCAAATCTGGATACATTCTCTTTTGCAACTACGTTATCAACCAGAATCTCATATTCTTTGTCTCCGGATTCCATTGCATTCTTTGCACGGATCACTGGTTCCGGACAGGATAAACCTCTTGCATCTACTTTCTTCATTCGTCTCTCTCCTTTTAGAGTGTGTCTAAAAAAATACTTTCCGCAAAATGAGCGTATTAATTGCGGAAATAATGTCTGCATTCCGACAATCAGGCTTCTTCTTTTCTCATGGAGTTCACTGCTGCGATTACTGCAACTACCACAATCCCAATAATAACTGCGATTTTTCCATTTGCTGTAGGACCTTCACCGGAAGATGCCAGTCCGAAGTTATGGGCAAAAGCCGCACCTGCCATCAGACCGAGAACAGTCACAGCAGAGTCTGTATTTCCCTCGCCTGCAAGAATAAGCTGGCGAAGCGGGCATCCACCGAGGAGAATACATCCAAAGCCTGCCAGATACATGCCAAGTGCGTTCCACAGTCCATCTGTGTGTGCAATCGGCTGTCCCGCAAATCCCGGATTGAAATAGGATGTTCCTGTAACTGCACCGAGGATCAGATTCATTACCAATGCTGTCACAAGAATTGCAACAAAGCCGAACAGTAATTTGTATTCTTTGAAAAGTACCGCATCACGGATACCGCCGACCATACACAGACGTGTTCTCTGAGCCAGGATACCAACAATGATTCCTGCTGCCAGTGCGATAATGATTGCAGCATGTTTTGCTCCAGGTCCGCCTTCCGGCTCTGTGAAATGGATAAATGCAGGTGCAGCTGTCAGTAACAGAAGCATCACGATCTGGAATGCAGGATAAATACCACCTTCCAGCTTCGGCATCTTATAAGAACGTTTCAGTGTGTAACCTTTCTTCAGGAAAACAGTTCCTGTAAGAATACCGGCTACAAATCCAACAAGTCCAAACAGAGCATTTCCGTCTCCGCCTGCCAGACGCAGAATCATACGGAAAGGACATCCAAGAAACATCAGACATCCGATCATAACAAATGCGCCAAGTGTAAATCTGGTCACAGGTGCAGAGCCGCCTCTTGGACGAAATTCTTTCTTAGCAAGTGAAATGATACATGCTCCAAGTACCAGACCAATGATCTCCGGGCGGATATACTGAACTGCTGCCGCTGAATGAAGTCCCAGCGCACCTGTGGTATCTCTCAGGAAACAGGCAATACAGAAGCCCATATTTGCCGGATTTCCAAAAAACACCAGAATTGCAGCGATCAGACCGATCACGCCTCCTGCCAGAACTATGGTTCCCTTTTCGTTTTTCATTTATTTCTTTCCTCCTTTTGCATTATGTACTCTCAGCGTCTTTATTGCACTTGCTTTTGTGAGAGTACATCACTGACTTTTTTTATTGTCAGCACAATTTCTTTGTATCTATTTTATCATTTTTATGCTGAAATCACTAATTCATTATAGCCGTATTTTATAGTTATTTATAGAAATCATTTATAAGTTGTGCTATACTATAATGATGTTAGGGTCAAAAGATATTTTGCCCCTAACCTGATATTTACGAATTGCTCCGCAGCAAAGCAGCTCCTGCAATTCTCATATAATCTTTAATTATATAAAAATCGGGGGGATTTGTTACTATGAATAAAATATATCTGGATCAGGCAAGTACGTCTTTTCCCAAGGCACCATCTGTTGCACAGACAGTTTATGATTACCTGTCAGGCTCTGCTGTGAATGTGAATCGGGGAGGATACCTGGCAGCTTATTCTGTGGAGGAGCAGATTTTTGAGACAAGAGAACAGCTTCTGAAGCTCTTTCACTTTACTTCCGGAAAGGGTAAGAATGTTATTTTTACAGAAAATATCACTGCCAGTCTGAATGTTCTTCTGAAAGGACTTCTGAAACCCGGCGATCATGTACTTGTAACTGCTATGGAGCATAATGCAGTGATGCGTCCTCTTGTACAGCTGGAGAAACATGGAATTTCTTTTGACAGGATCCCATGCGCTTCTGACGGCAGTCTTCTGCTTGATAAAGCGGCTGCACTCCTTCGTCCTGAGACTAAGCTTGTGGTCTGTCTTCATGCTTCCAATGTATGCGGAACTGTCATGCCTGCACAGGAAATCGGGAATTTCTGCAAAGAACATGAACTTCTTTTTATTCTGGACACTGCACAGACAGCAGGAACCATTGACATTGATATGGAGAAATATCACATAGACGCACTGGCATTTACAGGTCACAAGGGACTCAGAGGGCCACAGGGAACAGGTGGCTTTCTGATCCGCAATAAACTGGCAGCGCAGATCGAGCCTCTTATCAGCGGCGGAACAGGAAGCGCCTCTCATTCTGAGGAAGTACCGGCATTTCTTCCGGATCGTTTCGAACCCGGAACTCCCAATATCCCGGGGATTCTGGGACTTCATGCCGCACTCTGTGATCTGGAGAAACAGTCCATGGAAGAAATCCGCCAACATGAATTAATGCTGACACAATACTTTATAGATGGTATCCTGAATTTGGATCCTGAAGAAAAATTCCTGCGTATTATCGGTAAAAAAAATATTGAAAACCGTTGTGCAGTTGTATCCGTCCAGACCTTACATATGGACATGGCTCAGGCCGCCTTTGAACTGGACAGTACTTATGGAATTATGACAAGAGTCGGCCTTCACTGTGCACCAAACGCACATAAAACTCTTGGAACATACCCGGAGGGTACTCTCCGTTTTTCTTTCGGACCTGAGAATACAAAGCAGGAACTGGATATTGCTTTAGATGCATTATCCGCATTACTATAGCAATCCCAGTGTACCAACAAGTTGATTTCTTGAACAATCTTACGTCTAAATTTCTTATTTCCGCGTTGTCGTCGGTCGCCGTAGCCACCGCTACGCCTCTCTCCTCCGCCTTGAAATAAGAAAATTTATCCTGCAAGATTGTTTCAAGAATCAACTTGTCGGTACACTCGTACATCGTTTTCGTACATAAAAGGAGATTTTCACAATGGAATTTAAACAGTTAGAAGCATTCGTCGCTGTCGTGGATTACGGCAGCTTCTCAGAGGCGGCCCGCCGCCTCTATCTGACTCAGCCTACGATCAGTGCTCATATACGTTCTCTGGAAGATGAACTGCATATGAAACTGATCATCCGCACTACAAAGAAGACAACGATTACAGCCAAAGGCTACCAGCTTTATGACAGTGCAGTCCGTATGCTGGAAATCAGAAATAATCTGCTTGAGAATTTTACAGGTGCCCACAAACATATGATAGATCTGGCTGCATCTACCATTCCTTCTTCTTATCTTTTGCCGGAATTGCTTGCTGCTTTCGGAAAAACGCATCCTGATGTTTATTTTCACTCCATACAGTCAGACAGTTCAGAATCCATCAGCCGGGTACTGGACGGAACTGTAGATCTGGCTCTGGTAGGCCAGAATACACGTGATGAGAGCTGCGTGTTTATTCCTTTCTGCCATGATGAGCTGGTCATTGCAACTCCTGTAACAGATCACTATCTTGCACTCAAGGACAGGGAAACACCCGCTATTTTTCATGATTTCCTGAAAGATTCTATTATTCTCAGGGAAAAAGGCTCCGGCACAAAAAAAGAAATGGACCTTTTTCTGGATCGCGCAGGCATCACAACAGGCAATCTGAATGTGATCGCCCGCATGAATGACCTAGAAAGCATCAAAAAGTCCATTGTTAATGGTCTGGGAATCTCTATTCTTTCATCACGCTCTGTCACTGACCTGCAGAGGACAAATCAGATTCTTGTCTTTCCGCTGGAGGAATCTGCTCATAAACGCAGTTTCTATATTGTCTATAGCAAAAACAGGATTCTGAAACCCCATGTAAAGCAATTTGTGCAGTTTGCGCGAGACTATTATATGTAACTGTTATCTGCCGGCATCCAACAGTTTCACAAACTCTTCCTCCGGCATCGGTTTGTAAAAATAATACCCCTGGATATAATCACAACCGTTATCTCTTAAGAACTCGACCTGCTCTTTAGTTTCAGCACCTTCCGCTATAATCTTTATATCCATAGTATGTGCCATTTCAATGATGAAGCGGATAATACTGCGTGTTTTGGTATTGGTTTCTATCTGCCGCACAAAACTCATATCAATTTTCATAATATCAAAGTTGTAATTCTGGAGCATTCCAAAGGAAGAATATCCGCTTCCAAAATCATCCAGAAGCAGCAGAATCCCTGCTTCTCTTAATGCCTCCAGAGTTGCACTTCTGTCTGCTTCAATGGCAGCATAGGAAGTTTCTGTAATCTCCATTCTGCTCAGACCGGACGGTATGGAAGTATCCGCACATTTTCTCTCCAGCCAGTTCATAATCGTCTCATCATAGAAATCCATCCATGACAGATTAGTTGATACCGGAACTGTAATCTTATCGGACTGATAACGTTTCTTCTGAAATTCATTAACCGAATCCAGCACATACAGATCCAATTCGGAAATATGTCCGCTATCCTCCAGCGCAGGAATGAATACACCCGGTGAAATAAATCCCTTTTGCGGATGGAACCATCGGATCAGAGATTCTGCTGATGCAATCTTTCCGGTCTTTACATCCACAACAGGCTGAAAATATACTTTGAACTGTCCCTTCGCAATCCCTTCCTCCAGTTCACCTGCCAATGTCGCTTTATCTATATATGTATTCTTCATGGAAGAATCATAAATCTTATATGACTGGACAAACTCATCGGTAATATATCTCTGAGCAATCTTTGCCCTGTCGATCATTCCATTTACAGACATTTTTTTCTTTTCAAGCATAAAAATTCCACATTTGACAGACAAATGAAGTGTTTTTCCTCCCCGGGTAAGTTTCTTCTGACACATTCCGGTAAGCATATCCAGATTGAGATTCTTACGTTCTACCAGACAGATAAAATGATCCGCGTCTTCACGTGCCGACACCAGAGGCTTCAGTTCAGATTTTCGGACATCTTCGTACACTTTGCGCAGCATCATATCTCCGATTTCTGTTCCAAAAAGCTCATTGACTGCCTTGAAATTCTTAATGTCGAAAAATACAACCGCATATCCGGTTCTGTCTTCACTTTCTTTCAGAATCCGTTCCACATGACGGATAAAGCCCTGTCTGTTATATCCGCCCGTCAGAATATCCTGTTCAAATTTCTCCGTAATATCCTCAACTGTAGATACAATAATGTCAAAAAATTTATTGAGGTAAAAAAATGTATAGTTCTTTAAACATTTCTCCCCTTCCTTATTAAACTGATGAACAGAGAAAGAATATCTCTCTTTCTCCTGCAGTTCTTTCCGAATGGTATCAAGACGCACACATTTGTCATATACGGATTTCTCATCATCCGGAACAAATCTCTTCATAACTTCAGTAACATAACCGGAATAACTGATTTCTTCTGCTAGGACCATCTCCATGGCACAGATACCCGGATGATCCAGTCTCACACAGTCTCTCTGCCCATCAATAATCTCTATTCTATCAAAATTCTTTCTGTACAGCATATGCGGAATCTGCTCTGAAAAATAGTTCTCTGTAATATCAGAAAAATAGATCAGTGCTTCCAGCCTGTCATAAGAAACGTTCCGAACCATCTCAACTGTGGTTCTGATCATCCTCAGGCTGATCCCTTTTGCGGCATACACAGGACATTCCCATTGGATCATATCTTTTCCCTGTGCCAGACATTCCCTCAGATTATCTACACAAAACACCTTTCTGTACTGAGTTCTCACTTCTCTCTGCGGAATAGACTGACTGATCCGCTCAATATAAGAATCCAGTGGTTCATTTACATCTTTCAGCTCCAGTGAAGCAATCCTGCTGTTTGCCATAATACAGCTTCCATCCGAAATATTTACTGTAACTGAGGCAAACGCATCTTTTGCATGGCGTATGATCTTATCCAGCTGTTTCAGATATTCATCATTGATATCCCGGATATACATCATGGCAATCTGGTCATCCGGTTTATATTCTGCACTTCTGATGACTTCCATACATACCCAGCGGTACTCCTGTTTTATCAGAGTTCTGTAGTTCAGGGAAATGCGTTCTCTGCCTTTTGCAAGTTCTTTTCTCAGATTATCCATACTGCAGAATTTCAGATATTCTTCCTGATCCTCTTCATAAATATATTTAAGATCTGCCATCATTTTAAGACTTTCAGAGAGACTTGATGGCATGGAAACAATACTGTCTTTTCCTCTGATAACTGTATAAGTATCTGTCGAGAGATTAATCTTGAGTATCCTGTGAAAAATAGATGATAGCATTTTCATCGCATCCTGCAGATCTCCCGTCATCTTGTCATGCAGCGCAATCGTACTCTCAACGCGATGAAAAACTGTCATTGCATCAAAGGGACGCGAGAAGTAATCACTTGCTCCCAGCCTGTAAACCCGACGGATGCTATCTCCGGAAGTCTCTGATGAAATACAGATAACCGGCAACATATCCAGCCATTGCTTTGCCTTCATAACAGCAAGTACCTGATAACCGTCCATCACCGGCATGATCAGGTCAAGGAGCACCAGCTTGAAATCCTTATGGCATCTTTCAAGGATTTCAACTGCCTGCTCTCCATTTTCAGCTTCACAGATATCATAGTTATCTTCCAGCATACAGGCAAGGAGCTCTCTGTTTAATTGTGAATCATCAACGATCAATATCTTTGGCTTACTCATATAATGTATGCCCTTTCTTCTGTTATTATGGCTGTGTGAAAATTTAACCGGACAGATGCCAAAAACAGCTGCTCGGTTATGCATAATTTAAGTATATCATTCAAAGAATAAAAGTCAATAATTGGAATATACCATTTCATTGCTATTCACCGGTAAAAGGATTACTGAGAACAGAGTGAACAGTAACGTTTTCGTACATTGCCAGTAAATGATTCCCCTTTTTCTCTTTACAAAGATTCACATTGATATATAATGCATAACCAGATCAAGGAGGAGCACAGACTCCTCCTTGTCAGTCAGTTACAGATTTTTTTCTTCTTATTACAGGTTTTTCTTCTTATAAATAAACCATGATGCTGCTACAGTAAACACCAGCAGATAAAGAAGCAGAATCCCAATACCGGTGTAATTCACCGCCTCACCTGATGAAATACTTCTCATCAGATGGCTGGTCTGGGATAATGGCAAAGCTGATACAAACTTGCCTACAAATCCCGGAAGTTTCTCTGTTGAGAAAAAGGTGTTACATAAATATGCCATAGGCATGATAATGTAGTTGGAAAATCTCGGCACGTCTGCATGATTTTTTGCAAGAAATGATACTACCACTCCGATAGCAGAAAATACCGCTCCATTGAGGAACATCACAAGAAATGACCAGCCGTTGAAGATCAGGCCTGTCTCGATTGGTGCTGTGAGGAGCAGGATAATTCCTCCTGCATACAGTCCACGCAGACTTCCTCCGATAATCTGGCCTGCGATAAACTGCCACAGTGGAGTCGGTGAGATCATAACCTGGTCAAAGGCTTTCTCATAAAGTCTCTGGACATTCAGGTTCTGCGCGATGGCGTTGAAGCTTCCATTCATAGTTGTAAGTGATACCACACCTGGAATCAAAAAGTTCAGGTATGGCTGTCCATGAGAAGTTGTCTGGATTCCCATTCCGAATACGACCAGATACATCAGAGGCGCGATCATGGCTGCCAGTGTGATCTTGTAAAAATCTCTGCGGAATTCTACCCACTTCTCCCATAATATTGTTATAATTCCCATTACTCTTTTCTCCAAGTTCATTTATATTCTCATTTATTCGTAACTGTTCACTCTGTGCCCGGTAACACGCTATGCAATGCAGAAAATATGAATCTCCTTGAGTAAAGCCCAAGGAGTATCCGGTGTAAAACCACGCAGCAAAAGTGGCGAACAACCGCCTGTTACTTGGAAATCAGGTATTTTCCAGCTCTTTCTACGAAAACATCCTCCAGTGTGGTCTCGCGAAGTGAGGCCTGCCCTGTAAGATTTTCCAGATACCGGATTGCATCCTGACGTGTATGGAAATAGTGATTCTTTGTTCCATCTGCTGTCATCTCATCTACCGCATAGGCTCCAAGACTCTCGATCAGTGCTGACGGAGTACTTACCTCCTCCAGCTTACCATGATCCATCAGTGCCACACGATTGCAGAGACTCTGTGCTTCTTCCATATAATGAGTAGTCAGCAGAATCGTCAGGTTTTTCTCATTAAGCTTACGCAGGAGATTCCACATCTGTCTCCTGGAAAGAGCATCCATTCCTGCTGTGGGTTCATCCAGAAGCAGGATTTCCGGTTCTGTCAGAAGTGCGCGACAGACCATCAGCTTACGCTTCATTCCACCGGAGAGCTTACGGACTGTACGCTTGCGGAATTTGATAAGATCGCAGAATTCCAGAAGTTCCTCTGTTCTTGCCTTGATTTCTTTTCGCGGCATGAAATAAAGACGCCCCTGGTATTCCATGATCTCATCCATATTCATATCCTGGCGCATGGAATACTCCTGAGTGATCACACTGATTTTTCTTTTCAGGTCCGGGCGCTTTCTCGTAAGCTGCTGACCATCTATGAGGATTTCTCCCTTTGTCGGAAGAAGAAGGGTTGAGAGCAGACTGATGGTCGTTGTCTTGCCTGCTCCGTTTGGTCCGAGAAGACCAAAAAACTCACCTTTTTCAATTTTCAGGTTCAGGGAATCCACTGCTGTAAAATTGTCAAAGGTTTTCGTCAGATTTTTTGTCTCTATCATTTCTCTTCGGCTTTCTCTTTGGCAATGATAAGGGAATAGTATCCGGCGTCATCCGGGATTTCTTCCACACTGTTGTAAATATGCTCATCCGGCATACCGCAGTTTTCGACCATGCGGACTTCGCGGCCGCTTCTTGCCAGAATTTCTTTTACCTGATTCATCTTCTTGCCGGATTTCATAAGTACATAGGTTCCCGGCTGATCCAGTTCACTGTCAAGGCGGTGTACTGCCGGCTGTACATGAAGTGGCTGGTTCCACTCTGTCAGCGGGATATTTAAGCGTGCTGCTGTTGCGCAGAAGGAAGTGATACCGCTTACCAGTTTTGTCTGATAGCCGTCTGCTTCTACTCTCTTCTGTACATATGTAAATGTAGAATAGATTGTCGGATCTCCCAGAGTAAGGAATACAACATTCTTACCTGTATCCAGAGCTGCTTCAAGGGCTTTGGCACCTTTTTCGTGATTAAGTTCCAGTTCTGCCTTGTCATGTGTCATAGGCATATAGATTGGAAGAAGTTCTTTGTCAGCCAGTTCCGGAACTGCCTGTACTGCGATCTTGTATGCAACAGTCTCGCGGACATCTGCTCCCGGGACTGCAATAATATCATTTTCTTTAATCAGGCGTACTGCCTTTAATGTCATAAGTTCCGGATCTCCAGGGCCTACTCCTACTCCGTATAAAATTCCACTCATTCTTATATCCTCCTGTATAATGGTTTCTTTTTTAATTTCCTTTTTATTGTCTCAAAGATCTTACACCTCAAGCCTCTGTTTGAATGTTTCTATCAGAAATATCCCTTTTTATTGTCTTCTATTTAACTTACGGACAACATCCCTATTATACTAAAGCCCAACCACTTTTTCAACGAAGTATTGACAATTAATTTCAATTGTGGGATGATGAAAATTACTGAAATTTAAGTGAGGAAAAAACAAATGAAAAAGATTTTTGCATTTCTGACAGCATTGATCTGTTGTCTGTCGATGTGGAGTTTTGTGCCTGCTGCGCAGTCTCTGACTCTTGATAAAGAAGATGGAGAATATTCTATCCAGGTGGACTTAGAGGGAGGAAGTGGAAAGGCAAGTGTTACTACTCCGACTCTTATCACTGTAAAAGATGGCAGTGTGACCGCCAAAATTCAGTGGAGCAGTTCCAACTATGATTATATGATCGTGGACGGGGAAAAGTATCTCCCAGTTAATGAAGAGGGAGCAAATTCAGAATTTGAAATTCCTGTCACTGCGCTGGATGAAGGCATGCCTGTGATTGCAGATACCACTGCAATGGGCGCACCTCATGAGATTAATTATACGCTTACATTCTACTCAGAATCCATTGGTTCCAAAAGCCAGATGCCACAGGAAGCCGCTAAGAGAGTTGTTGCGGTTGCTCTTGTAATTATTGTGGGCGGCGGGATTTTGAACTACTTTGTTAATAAGAGAAACCGCTGTTAGAATTTAAGGTATCTGTTTTTTTCCCAAAAAAACGAGTTACTATATTCCAGAAACAAAGAATATAGCAACTCGTTTTTATATTGTCTGCAAATTATTCCTATTGATACAAAAGGCTTGTCAATCGGATATTCGCAACCTCCGCAGGGGGACTTACTTAATTCGGTTAAACTTTTAAGCAAGATAATAGCAAATATAAATTTTTTAGGGCTTATCACCTGTTTTTATTCTGCCATCTCCACTTCCAGCACATAGTCTACGGAATCCGGCAGTACAGGATCCGGACCAAGGTCAACAAATGCGATATTCGGATAATCGCTGTGCACCCATAAAGTAGAAATCGGCACTTCATGTCCGTCATCCAGGGCACGTACTTTCACAATCTTATTCTTGTCAAAGCCAATCAGCGGCAGTGGTCCTAATGTATTCTCATAAATATGGACATAATATTTGTTTCCATTTCTGGTGATACGTCCGTAATCCGGTTTCGGGATATCTGTTGCCGGAGCGCATCCATAGATACTGTCATGGTTCTTATCCATCCAGCGTCCGATTTCCGCCAGGATCGCAGAGGATTCTTTCGGGAATTTACCTTTCGCATCAGGTCCTACGTTCAAAATCATATTTCCACCTTTGGAAACGCACTCTACCAGCTTCTTGATCAGCATGGAAGCAGGTTTGTAATAGTGGTCATTTGCACAGTAACCCCAGTTATTATTCATGGTGAAGCATGCTTCCCATACCATCGGATTCCCTTCTTTGTCGCAGATTCCTTCCGGCGGGATGATCTGTTCCGGGCTTACGAAATCGCCATGATATGGTGTCGGATTGCAGTCATACAGAGAACCTCTTCCCTCACCGCTGACTTCCAGACGATTATCAATGATGATTCCCGGCTGTAATCTGCGGACCATATCTATCAGTCTTGTTGCTCCCCATTTCTCGCCCCGCATATCATCATATGAAAAGTCAAACCACATAATATCGATTTTTCCATAATTTGTGCAGACCTCTTCCACCTGATTGTACATATACTCTATATAACGAGAAAAATCTCTGTTTTCATTACTGCATTCCGGATGGTTTCTCATAGGATGGATGCGGTCTCCGTAATGAGGATAGTCCGGATGATGCCAGTCAAGCAAGGTGAAATACAGACCGACTTTCAGGCCTTCTTCGCGAAGGGCTTCCACATATTCTTTGATCAGGTCTCTTCCTGCAGGTGTGTTGGTAACTTTATAATCTGTGTATTTACTGTCAAATAAACAGAAACCATCATGGTGTTTCGCAGTCAGAACCACATATTTCATACCTGCTGCCTTTGCCTCTTTTGCCCACTGTTTCGGGTTATAGTCTCTGGCATCAAATTCTTTCATAAACGGAAGGTATTCTTCCTCAGGCATCTCCTCTGTACTGCGTACCCATTCTCCTCTTGCAGGAATAGAATATAAGCCCCAGTGGATAAACATTCCGAAACGGGCATCCTGATACCATTTCATACGTTCTTCATATTCTTTTCTGTTAAACTGATACATAATTTTTTCTCCTACAATTCTTCATTACATTAATCTCAACAGCATATCCCCGGTTCCTACATTGTAGCCGCTGGTCGCATAAATTCCGTTCAGGCTTCCATTTGTCACAATGATCAGCGGAAGTTTATCCGGGTCTACGTACATACGTCTTCCCAGAGTATTGATAATCTCTGAGAAATCATCATAATAAATCTGAATATTTTTTAACTTTGCAAGTGCTTTGGACAGTGTCGGTGTCTCCAGTGCTTCTTTACTTCTCACTACAAAAATAATCTGCTCTGCATATCCTGCAAAAGCTTCTTCCTGCTCCATCATTTCATTTAAGATATGTTCAGTAGGCTCTTTTTCTTCTTCCAGAAACATCAGGATATGTTTTCCGTCTGCTGTAAGGTCAGATGCTTTCAACTCTGTACCATCCTCAGTTTTCAGCATAAAATCCGGCATGGAAATATTCTCCAGCATATCCTCCAGATCTGCTTCCCTGAGTACCAGCTCAATCTCCTTTGTCTCTCCGGGCTGAATTTCAAAATGATATTCATTTGCAAACATATTTCCATTTGGAAGTCTGTTTGAAGTAAGAATCCTGTAGTTTCCGGATTCCAACGGCAGATTCAGGATCTGATCTTCGAAATTCTCTGCTCCCAGTTTCAGTGATGTATATCTTCCATTCTCCAGTTTTGCAATACTCCAGTTCTGGAAATATTTCCACTTTACAGTCTCTCCTGCTTTCAGGATCAGAGTACAGTTCTTCTCTGTTCTTGCAAGCACAGGAACGAATCTTCCGTTTTC
This sequence comes from Blautia sp. HCN-1074, assembly GCF_037890165.1. Classification (NCBI taxonomy): domain Bacteria; kingdom Bacillati; phylum Bacillota; class Clostridia; order Lachnospirales; family Lachnospiraceae; genus Blautia; species Blautia sp. HCN-1074. The sequence continues at coordinate 62,030 of NZ_JBBKBP010000011.1, read as the reverse complement.
CATATATTCCATAGAACAATCATGTGGATTCAGTCTTGCCGCTACTCCAAAGGTTCTCGCTATTGCAACAAACAGGATTTTCTTTGACAGGAAGCTTCCTGTACAGGTCCTTATGCATCCTGCCGGTGTTGTGATCACACTGGAACGCTCTTTCTCCGGTCTGGAAACAATTGCCTTCTCGATCAGATTCCAGATTCTGGAAGGGTCATCTCTCAGCTCCTGTTTCTCAGTTCTGGAAAAATGCTTCTTAATCTCTCTTCTATATTTCTGAAGAACTTCATCATCTACTCTTGGATTTAACACATAAGATACAAAGGTATCCTTTTTCATCATACCATGATATGGAATTGCCAGCTCCAGGTGTTCCTCCAGAACGTCACTGATACAGTCAGTTCTGTCTTTCTCTGTGAGAACCCTCAGGAGATCCTCTCTGTATGAGGCAGCAATGGCTTCTTCTATCCTGTTTACCTTTTTTTCCAGAAAACGTTCACATTCCGGATTTGACCAGTTTCTTACTTTCTGCTCTCTGTGTGCATTGGCTGCTGCCAGACGCTTATTTCCCTTCGCCTTCTGTTCTAAAGTCGGCATGTCTGTGTTTACAGGTGCGTCATGAGGAGCAAATATATCTGCTGCTGTCCACTTTTCTGATTCGCCGTCATTTCTTTTATCCTGCGGTACCAGACAAAGTTCACAGTTATCTTCTTTCTCAGTGTTCATAACTGTTTCCGCATAGAACCACTCGCCGTCAGAACACATTCTTGCGGAAATATGCAGACTCCCAAGTCCTGTTGTCAGTCTGGCGGTTCCCTTACTGTCTGTTTTCTTCTCTGCGATCGGTGCATATTCAGAGTAATTCAGTACTTCAAAAGAAACCTCTGTGCCCTCAGCCGGAGCTCCCTGTTCATCCTTTACGGATACTGTAATCTCCTTTGTAACAGCATATCTCTTCAATTCATTCAGCATAGTAACCATGCCGTCTTTGCCGATCACTTCTCCGTTCGGAATTTTTGTGTCAAATACACGGGAGTGAATCATCATCGCTCTGGAAGAAGCATTCGTAAACCATCCTTTATTCAGGATTTCTTCCGGCTCACATGCTCCAAGGAAATACCATTCACCGTCACACCAGATTTCTACCCATGCATGATTGTCATCACAATGAGACCATTTCGGCGCATACACCTGGCGCGCCGGAACGCCCACACTTCGCAGGGCATTCACTGTAAATACAGACTCCTCACCACATCTTCCATTACCTCTTCGATATACGGAAACCGCAGATAAAGTACGGTCATCTGTACAGTGATAGGTTGCTTCTTCGGCGCACCAGTAGTTCACTTCCAGGGCTGCCTCTTTAAAATTCATTCCCTGCGTTCTGGTTCCAATCTCTGTGCGGAAGAAAGTTCTGCAAGGAGCAATTTCTTCTTCATTTACTCTGTGAAACAGCACATAATTCAGGAAGATTTCTTCCGGAAGATCTGCAACCTGTGGATTCTCTTTCCAGAGATTCACACCATTCTCTGCATAGTCCAGAAATACTTCAAACGGATAATTGCCAATATCGCTGTACGGCATAAACGCATATAAATATTTACATGCAAGCGCCACTTCCTCTGTACATTTCTGTAATTTCTCATCTACAGGCGCAAAAACCCGGGGCAGGTTCTTCGCCTGCTCCAGGTAGCTCTTTTCAATTCGATCCCTGTTCCCTTTCAAAAAAATCTTCGGTTCTGCCATTATAATTCCTCCAGAACTTTCTTTGCGGCGCGGATATTATCTACATCCGTACGCCATATCTCATATTCACTAAGCATCGGGAGTCCCATATTCACTCCGTCTTTTCTGAACTGCATCTCACTGTCGATTACTCTCTTACCAGTCATGTGATATGCTTTTATTCCTGTCAGAGGATAAAGCTGTCGGATCACCGATGCGCCGACACCGCTTCCTGCCTGGATTGTGATACGTCCACGACTCTTTTCCTCGAGTTCCCGCAAAAGATCTGCCCCCTGCAGACATACATTGCGCTGGCCTGAAGTAAGGATCGTATTGATTCCCAGTGAGATTGCCTGTTCCATTGTTTCTATTGGATCCACGCATACATCAAAAGCTCTGTGAAGGGTCACTGACATATCCCCTGCCGCCTCCATCAGTTCTTTCATCTGTTCCATGTTTAATGTGCCATCCGGTTTCAGCACCCCAAATACAACACCTTCGGCACCCATTTTTCTGAAATCTTCTACTGCATGCTTTATCATGGAAAATTCTGCATCTGTATAGCAGAAATCTCCAAAACGCGGACGGATCAGGGCATGAATCCTGATATCCGAACGCTTCCTTATCTCATCAAAAAGCCACGGTCCCGGAGTGGTTCCGCCGATGATCAGGTTGCCGCAGAGTTCCAGCCTGTCTGCGCCTCCCTCAACCGCTGCCATAGCAGATTCTACAGAATCTACACAGGCTTCCAAAATATATTCTTTCACGTACTTGCCTCCATCTTTTTCATTTAAGCCAGACAGATCATCCATTCTGCTGACTGATTTAACCAGATCAGATAAGTCCCCCGAAGACTTACCTGTATCAGAACAATTTCACCCCTGCTCTCTCCAGTGTACTCACGATCGTATCATCTGGAAATTCATCCGTAACAATTCCGCTGATATCATCAAAGTATGCATATTTATAGGAATCGTTGAAATAGAATTTATCCCTTTCCATAACAACATATTTATGTCTGCTGCTGTACACGGCTGCTTTCTTTGTCAATCCGTCCTCTACCCCCAATGTAGTAATTGCACAATCAGTCATATCCACACCGCAGCTTCCTATAAATGCACGGTCAAAGCTATACTGCTTAATCACTTCTATCGTTGCAGCTCCCATAAATCCGTTTACTGTCTGGTACATTGTTCCCCCTGTACCGATTGCAGTAATAGACGGATTTGTGGCAAGGATCTGCAGGATATCTATCATATTGCTCACCACTACCACACGCATATTTGACGTGGCAAGAAGCTTTGCCAGTTCGATATTTGTGGTAGAAATATCAAGGAAAATCGTTTCGTTATTCTTAATCAGTTTAAATGCTTTGGCTGCAATTGTTCTCTTTTTGTCAAGGTTAAACTGGCGTCTGTCTACTACGTCTCTTTTCAGCGGATAATCCTGTGAAAGGATTGCACCGCCGTAGGTTCTCTTTAACTTACCGGCGTTTTCAAGAATCTTAAGATCTTTTCGGATACAGTCTTCTGTGACCTGAAAGATTTCACTCAATTCCTTAACCTTGACTTTTCCGTTTTCACGAAGACAATTCTCTATTGCGCTTTGTCTTTCCTCAGTAAACATAGCCCCTCTTTCCTCATCCATTCATAATGACCTGTATCTCTCAGTGAATCCTGTTTTCTTCACTGTTCATCTCCAGGTGTGATATTGTTATTTCGGAATTCCTATTCTGTAAGTTCCGGATAATGACATTTTACAATATGACCCGGTGCAATTTCAGCAGGTGTCGGCACCTGTGTCTTACATTTTTCTGTACAATGCGGACAACGTGTGTGGAACAGACAGCCACTCGGCGGATTACTCGGACTTGGAAGGTCACCTTTCAGAGTAATACGCTCTTTCTTCACTTCCGGATCCGGGATCGGAACTGCGGAGAGAAGTGCTCTTGTATATGGATGTCTCGGGTTTGCATAAAGTTCTTTCTTCGGTGCTGTCTCTACGATCGTGCCAAGATACATGACACCGATTCTGTCTGAAATCATTTCAACGACGCTCAGGTCATGGGAAATGAACAGATAGGTAAGATTAAAGTCTTTCTGTAACTGCTGCAGAAGATTTAATACCTGCGCCTGGATAGAAACATCAAGGGCAGATACCGGCTCATCTGCGATGATAAGCTTTGGCTGTACAGTCAGTGCTCTGGCAATTCCGATACGCTGACGCTGACCACCGGAAAATTCATGCGGGTAACGCTCTCCATGAGACGGGCTTAATCCTACAGTGCCGAGAAGTTCATGTACTTTCTTAAGGCGCTCTCCTGCACTCATATTTGTGTGAATCAGAAGTGGCTCACCGATGAGATCCTGAACTTTCATTCTCGGATTCAGGGAACCGTATGGATCCTGGAAAACCATCTGGATATCTGAACGTAACGGGCGCATTTCTTTCTCTGAAAGTTTGGAGATTTCTTTTCCCTCAAACCAGATTTCACCGGAGTCAGGTGTGATCAGATGATCGATCAGTTTACCTGTCGTGGATTTACCACATCCGGACTCTCCTACCAGAGAGAAAGTCTCGCCTGGATAAATATCAAAAGATACGTCATTTACCGCATGGACAAATTTCTTCTTGCTGAACATTCCTCCGTTTGCCTGGAATGTTTTCTTCATATTCTTTACTGATAATAACGGCTCGCTCACAGGTTACGCCTCCTTTCCGGTTTTGTTGAGCAGATGGCATCTGCATTTTCTGGTACCTGCTTCGTTGATATCTGCAAGCTCCGGTTCCTGCTGATGACAGATGTCCATTGCATATTTACATCTCGGTGCAAACTTACATCCTTTCGGCATTACAGACAGGTCCGGTACGCTTCCCGGAATGGACGGAAGAGATTCCACACCGCTTCCAAGTTTCGGCACAGAACCGATCAGCCCCTGTGTATATGGATGTTTCGGATCTGCAAAAAGTTCCTGCACAGGCGCTTCTTCTACGATTCGGCCGGCATACATAACAACAACTCTGGAACACATTTCAGCGACAACACCAAGGTCATGTGTGATCATCAGAATGCCTGTATTCTTCTTTGCCCTGATGTCCTCCATCAGTTCCAGAATCTGTGCCTGAATGGTAACGTCAAGGGCTGTAGTCGGCTCGTCCGCGATGAGAAGCTCCGGCTCACAGGACATTGCCATAGCGATCATAACACGCTGACACATACCGCCGGAAAGCTGGTGCGGATAACTCTTTAATGTCATATCCGGTTCAGGGATACCTACTGATTTCAGTACTTCGAATGCTCTGTTGTGCGCTTCTTCTTTTGAGAAATTGTTATGGAGCAGGATTGCTTCTGTCAACTGTTTCTCAATTCTCATACATGGGTTCAGAGAGTTCATCGGCTCCTGAAAGATCATGGCAACTTCACGTCCTCTGATCTTTCTCATGCCTTTTTTATCTTCTTTGAGAAGATCCTTGCCATTAAGCAGGATCTCACCGTTGGAAATCTTACTGTTTCGTGCCAGAAGTTTCATAATGGAGAGGGAAGTTACGGATTTACCGCATCCGGACTCTCCTACCAGACCAAGAATTTCACCCGGCTGAATGGAGAAGCTTACATTATTAACTGCTGTCACCCATGTTTTATCTCTTTTAAACTCCGTACGGAGGTTCTTTACTTCTAATAATTTTTCTGCCATGGTTTCTTCCTCCTAGTTCATCTTTGGATCCAGGGTATCTCTGAGACCGTCGCCCAGCAGGTTGAATGCCAGAACTGTAAGGAAGATCAGAATACCAGGGAACAGTACCATGTGAGGAGCTGTGTTCAGATAGTTACGTCCTGTGGAAAGCATGGAACCCCAGTCAGGCTCTGTAACGTTTGCACCGAATCCCAGGAAGCTTAAGGATGATGCAGCAAGGATCGCAGTACCTACACGCATGGTAAAGTTAACGATCATGGACTGAATCGTACCAGGGAAAATATGTACAAACAGGATTCTTGTGTTTGAGCATCCCAGGGAACGGGCAACCTCTACATAAGGAGCCTGCTTTACGGAAATCGTAGCGCTTCGTATGATTCGTGCGAAGGACGGCACTGTAAATACCGCAACCGCGATCATAACATTTACCATTCCCTGTCCAATGATGGCAACGACTGCGATAGCCAGCAGGATATCAGGAAAAGCGAAAAGTACGTCACAGCATCTCATAATCAGGGAATCGATAATTCCGCCGTAGAAACCTGCGATCAGTCCGAGAACAACACCGATAGCCGTACCGATGATCGTCGCTGTCAGCGCGCATGTAAGAGAAAGTCTGGTACCAACCATCAGACGGGAGAAAACATCCTGTCCGTATTCATTGGTTCCCCAGATGTGGGCTGCGCTTGGCCCCTGCATCATAGCTGTGTAATCCGGTGCCTGCGGATCATACGGAACTACATACGGTCCGATGATTGCCATTAAGATAATAAAAACTATAAATGCCAGAGAAATCACTGCTGTTTTTCTCTTCATGAATTTCTTGACAAATTCTTTGAACTTGCTCTGTGCCTTAGGGAGTTCTTCGGCAGCAGCAAGGTTAATGTTTGATGTTGTGTTCTTATCTGCCATCTTCTCTCCTCCTCTATTCATAACGTACTCTTGGGTTAATCACGCCATAAAGAACATCTACGATCAGGTTGATCAGGATATATTCTGTAGCAAAGAACAGAAGTAATGCCTGAACAACTTTGTAATCTCTCATCTGGATGGAGTCTACCAGAAGACGTCCAAGTCCGGGGATGGAAAATACCGTCTCTGCCATAACAGATCCGGAAAGGAGACCACCGATCTGAAGTCCGGCTACTGTTACGATCTCGATCAGAGAATTCTTAAATGCATGACGCATAACAACCAGTGATTCAGAAAGACCTTTGGCACGTGCGGTACGCACATAGTCCTCACGCATGGTCTCAAGCATGGAAGATCTGGAGAATCTGGCAAGTACGGCCATGATTCCTGCTCCCATTGTAAGTGATGGAAGAATATAGCTCTTCCAGGTTTCCAGTCCACTGGTTGGAAGCCATCCCAGGCTTACTGAAAAAAGCTGAATCAATTCCAGACCTAACCAGAAGCTTGGAACAGATATACCTGCGATTGCTATGATCATACCTACATAATCAAGAATTCTGCCATGAAATACGGCAGCGATGATACCGATTGCAATACCGATGATTGCAGCCCATATCATGGATGAGAATGTCAGCATGATAGTTGGTTTCAGTCTTGGTGCGATTGTCTCTACTACAGTTTTACCGTTTTTGATAGAGCTTCCCAGATCTCCTGTAAAAAGACCTTTCATATATTTACCATACTGTACAAGTAATGGCTCATCCAGTCCCAGCTGTTCACGTACAACTGCCACATCTTCCTTTGTTGCATCCTGACCGGCTACCAGTCTTGCCGGATCACCTGGAATCATATGGATAAACATAAATACTACGAATGAGATAACCAGAAGCAGCGGGATCGTGCTTGCCAAACGTTTACCTAAATAACGTCCCATATTTTTCCTCCTTATTATTTTCTTACCTGTTATTTATATTTGATGCTTTATAGCCAGAGAACTGCCATAGTAAATCTTATGGCAGTTCTCCGGTTCGAACATCTTTGTCCTGTATTCACACTGCCGTATCGGCAGTATTTTTATGGAATTGCTGCAATTTCAGATCAGACAGCCAGATTTATGTTCTTCGCAGCCTGTTCTCAACCCCATTACTTACTGTGCTAAAGTTGCATTTGCGAAGTTAAATGCTCCGTCCGGAGATACATATACGCCAGACAGATAAGATTTTGTAGAATAGATGATCTGGTCATTGCCAAGGAATAACCATGGGCATGCTTCCCATGCAATCTTCTGAGCATCACCATAGTATTTAGCCTGCTCTTCCTCGTTAGCTGTTGCAAGACCTTCGTCCATATCTTTATCAAAATCAGCGTCATTGAAGTATGCTGTGTTTGCACTTGTCGGAGGGCACATTGTGCTGTAAAGCAGGGAACGTAAAGAACCATCCATTGTGAAGTCAGATGCAGACCAGTTTACATACCACATATTGATCTCAGCATCTTCTTTGTCAACATAAATCTTGTCACTTACAGTTGCAGGCTCCATTGGCTGAACGTCAACTTCGATACCGATCTGAGCAAGCTGCTGGGAAATAAATGTCATACCTTTGATTTCCTGTGTTGTGTTATCGCCCCACAGAGTAAGTTTGAATCCGTCTTCGTATCCGGCTTCTTTCATAAGTTCTTTTGCTTTGTCTACATCATATGTGTAAGCTTCCTGTTCTTCATATCCACCGATGATAGATGGAACTACGGATGTAGCCGGTTTCCCGTATCCGGAATACATTAACTGGATGTATGCATCTTTGTCGATTGCATAGTTCATAGCCTGACGTACTTTTACATCAGAAAGCTGTTCCAGATCCATGTTCAGAGTTACATATCTCATGATGTTGGAGTCTGTTGTAAGGATGTTTACATCGTCTGTTCCTTTGATTGCTTCAATCTGGTCAGATGGTGTAGGATAGATGAAATCTGCTTCACCTGTCTGAAGCATAGCTGTACGTGCACCTGCTTCCGGAACTTCTTTGATTGTTACAGTGTCAACGCCCGGTTTGTCTCCCCAGTAATCATCATTACGCTCGAAGCTTGTGTGGTCGCCTTCTTCCCATTCTGTACATACATATGGGCCGGTTCCGCATGGATGGTTCATGATATCATTGCCATACTCTTCAAGAGCTGCAGGGCTGATGATACAGAACTGTGTCATACGGTTGATAAATGGTGCCCATGCCTGTGTCAGTTTGATAACCAGTGTGTAATCATCCGGTGTTTCAATGCTGTCTACACGAGGTGTTTCAGATCCGTCTTCGTTAGTTACGATAAATGTTCTTCTCTGACGAAGGTTGTTGTCTTTGTTAACTACACGATCGTAGTTTGCTTTAACTGCTGCTGCATTGAAGTCTGTTCCGTCCTGGAATTTAACACCCTGACGAAGTTTGAAAGTATAAGTAAGAGAGTCATCGGAAACTTCCCATGATTCAGCAAGTTTGCCTGTTAATTCCTGGTTCTCATCAAAAGAAACCAGTGTCTCGTATACACCACGTGTAGCGGAGATTGCGTTTGTATCCGGAATGTTTGCCGGGTCCATGGAGCTTACGCTTCCTTCGATTGCGATCACCAGATCATTGTCGGATGATTTGGAATCTTCATTTGTGGCTTTGAGAATATAGCCGTCATCATCTGCTGCAAATGCTGTAGCGGACATGGAAACTGTCATTACTCCTGCAAGAGCTGCTGCCATAACTTTTTTGTACATTTTCATAGTTTTCTCTCCTTTTCTTTCTGTACATTGTTACTTAGTTACAATCACGAAGTTAATTTGGGGTACAAAAAAAGTGTTTTTATATTTTTGCATCTTTGCAATGTATAAAAATCGTGCAGCAATCCATTTACTTACATGCGCCTTTGCATCTTCATAAAAACACTTTGTTGTTTAACTTGACTCCAGTATAGCAATCTGTTGTCGTATTGTCAATTATTTTGTCGTATTTTATATTATTTTGGTGGTATTATACCAATATTTGACAATGAAATTGGTACAAATCACTATGAATTAAGGATTATTTATTCTTGTTTGGTATTATTTGGCTATTATCAGATCTGTTTCTTCACATGAACCTGTAGCTGATTGTACGGGATTTCAATTCCGTTTGCATCGAATGCTTCTTTGATCAGTTCATTAAGCCGCCACCTGGCAGGCCAGTATTTCTCCGTAGCCACCCACACACGCAGGCCCATGACCACTGCGTTCTCTCCAAGCTCATCTACAAACACCACCATTCCCTGGTCGTCTTTCGTATCTTCATCATTATGAAGGATTTCTTCCAGGATTACTTTTGCTTTCTTAATGTCTGAATCATAAGAAATTCCTACTTTGATCTCCAGCTTACGAAGATCTCTGGCAGTTACGTTTGTAATAATGCTGCCGGACAGCGTTCCATTTGGGATTACAATGTGTTTGTTATCTATGGAAATCAGAGTTGTATAACAGATTTCTATTTTGTATACAGTTCCTTCACACTCATTCTGCTGTGCGATAATGATATAATCCCCAACCTGAAATGGTTTGAAGATCAGAAGCATGATCCCGCCTGCGATATTTGCAAGACCGCCCTGCAATGCAAGACCTACCGTTACACCTGCAGTACCAAGCAGTGCCGCAATAGAGGATTCCTTTACGCCAAAATGAGTGGCAATGCTAAATACCAGCAAAATGTAAAGTACAATTCTCAGCAGCGACCCTGTAAACTGGATCACACCTTTGTCTACAGACGCACGCTCCATGGACTTCTTTATGAAAGAAACAAACCACTGGATCACTTTGCGCCCGCCCACAAATACCAGCAATGCCATTACTACTTTCAGCCCCAGTTTCGTCAAATCCGGAAGATAGTCTGAAAAATACTGTTTATAGCTGTAATATAAACTTTTTGCCTCCTGAATTTCCTGTTCCAATATTTTTCACCTGCTCTCTTATATTTTTTATATTTCTGTCATGTATTATTTTTTGCCCTTCTTTCACTTAACAGACATCTTTTCATATGATATCAGGGTTAAAAGACATCTTTCCCCTGACTTGATATCTACGAATTACTTCACTGCTTTGCAGCCCCCGCAATTCTTATATAAGAGTAGCATAACATACCTCATTCTCTGTAACAATCAATTTTATCCGCCTATAGCAATGTCATAATCCGGACAAAAAAGAAAGCGGACAATATATCCGCTTTACTGACACAGGATTTCACGCTCTGATGAGCTAAAATCAATATGCATTATTTATGAGGATTGCTATAAGTGCAGAATAATCCCCTCATTTCCCGAAAACAAAAAATAAATAATAAGTTGAATAATCAGTATTACCGGAACTCCTATCTTAAATTTCGGCTTTCTTGTTTTATGATGAAATACCTTCATACCGGCCAGAGCTCCCACCGATCCTCCGATCACCGCCAGAAATATCAGCTGCGCTTCCGGTATGCGCCACTGTCCGGCTTTTGCCTTGCTTTTATCCAAGCCATAGATAAAAAATGTAACTACATTAATGATAATCACATAAATATATAGAAGATTTGTAGATGTCATCTGCACCTGCGGATTCCTTTCTTTAATCTTAACATGCCAGACCTGCGATCACTGATTCAAAATCCTCATCATAGCCATCATATTTAAGTTCCAGAGGTTCTTCCACACCAAGGCTTAATACTCCGAGAATAGATTTGGCATCAATAAAAATTTTTCCTTTAGATACAATGTCAATATCAAATGGACATCTGACTGCCGCACAGACCAGTTTTTTTGCCGCCTCTACGTCATTAATCTTAATTGTCTTATTTGCTGTTGTCATATTCGGTAATCTCCCTTTCCTTTTGGTCTTCGATTACTGTTCACTTCGTTCTCAGTAACGGTCTTCGTCCTATTGTCAGGACTTTTATATTGATTTTTTGACCCAGTCGTATTATACTGATTCACACATTGATATACAAACGTTATTTTTCTATATCAGATATTCTATTTTTATATAGCATAAGGAGCCGACTGTATTATGATTCTTGATTATTATCGTATTTTTTATTATGTAGCTCAGTACAAGAGCTTTTCCAAAGCAGCCGACGTTATGGGAAATAATCAGCCCAACATCACCCGCTGTATGAATATCCTTGAGAACGACCTGGGATGCAAACTTTTTATCCGTTCTAATCGTGGAGTACAGCTGACAATTGAGGGCGAGCGTCTTTTTGAACACGTTTCTATTGCAATAGAACAGCTTGTATCCGGTGAAAATGAACTTCTCAAGGACAAAGGGCTGGAGAGTGGACTTGTCAATATCGGAGCCAGCGAAATCGCACTGCGCCTGTTTCTGCTGAATGAACTGGAAGTTTTTCACCATCATTATCCACATGTGAAGCTTAGAATTTCCAATCATTCCACACCGCAGGCAGTCCAGGCTCTGGAAAACGGACTGGTAGACTTTGCAGTAGTCACTACTCCTGTTGCGCTGAAGAAGCCTCTCCAGAGAGTTCCTCTGTATTCTTTCCGGGAGATTCTTATCGGCGGAGAGGAATATGCAGAAATTGCCTCCAGAAAACACCGTCTGCAGGACTTGCAGGATATCCCCCTGATTGGAATCGCACCGGGCACCAGTACAAGGGAATTATATACGCAGTACTTCATGCGCCATAATCTTCCCTTCTCGCCGGATATGGAAGTGGCAACAACAGACCAGATTTTTCCTATGGTACAGCATAACCTGGGAATCGGATTCTTTCCGGAAGAACTTGCCGCTGAGCATATCGCGAGGGGCAAAATCGTGCAGATTCCTATCGAGGAACCTCTTCCGGAGCGAAAAATCTGTCTGATCCGCAACGTAAAAAGACCGCAGAGCATCGCTGCCCGCAGTCTTGAAGAACATCTCACCTCACATCGTGAGACAGAATAAACAGGGATTGTGCCAGCAGATTTTTTATATCTGCTGTGCACAATCCCTGTTTTTTCTCAGTATTATTTAGTTACTATTCACTGGCAATGTCCCGCGAGGTGTTTTTTGTGAGCGAAGGTCACAGAAAACCCGAAACATACGGCGCGAATTTATGCGAATAGCATAAATTCTGTGCATCGCGAAGCGTGTTACTGAGAACGCAGTGAACAGTAACATTATTTATTTAATCCCTTCATAGATAAGCTGATACGTTTCTTCTTCATATCAACCCCGATAACTCGTACATCTACGATATCTCCTACACTTACTGCTTCGAGAGGATGTTTGATAAATCTCTCTGTCATCTCAGAAATGTGTACCAGACCGTCCTGGTGAACTCCGATATCTACGAATGCACCAAAATCAATAACATTACGGACTGTTCCTTTGAGAACCATTCCTTCTTTTAAGTCTTTCATCTCCAGTACATCGGAGCGAAGGATCGGCTTCGGCATATCATCACGCGGGTCACGTGCCGGTTTTTCCAGTTCTTTCACGATGTCACGAAGTGTGATCTCACCGATTCCCAGTTCGTTTGCCATCTTTTTGTAATCTCTTACCTGCAGGGAAAGTCCAAGCAGATTTCCTGCCACAACATCATTTGGTTTATATCCAAGTTTCTTAAGGAGTGCCGCTGCTGCTTCATAACTCTCAGGATGTACACTTGTCGCATCCAGCGGATTCTTTCCACCGGAAATACGCATGAAACCTGCGCACTGTTCAAATGCTTTCGGTCCTAATTTTGCAACTTTGAGAAGTTCTTTTCTGTCTGTAAACTGTCCGTTCTCTTCTCTGTAAGCTACGATATTCTTGGCGATTGCTTTGCTGATACCGGAAATATACTCTAACAGAGATGCCGATGCCGTGTTTAAATCAACACCGACTTTATTTACGCTGTCTTCTACGACACCGCTTAATGCTTCATCCAGTTTCTTCTGATTCATATCATGCTGATACTGACCTACACCGATAGATTTCGGATCGATTTTTACAAGTTCAGCAAGCGGATCCTGCACACGTCTTGCGATAGAAGCCGCACTTCTCTGTCCTACATCAAAGTTCGGGAATTCTTCTGTAGCAAGTTTACTTGCAGAGTAAACAGATGCACCTGCTTCATTTGTAATCACGTACTGTACCTTCTTCTCCGGAATTTCTTTGAGCATATCTACGATTACCTGCTCAGATTCACGACACGCAGTACCATTTCCTACTGAAATAAGAGAAACGCCGTATTTCTCGATCATTCCCTCTACTGTATCCTTGGCAGCACGGATTTTCTTCTCTGTTGTCGGTGCTGTCGGATAAACAACTGTAGTGTCCAGAACTTTGCCTGTTGCATCTACAACAGCCAGCTTACATCCTGTACGGAACGCAGGGTCCCATCCAAGTACGACCTTTCCGGCGATTGGAGGCTGCATCAGAAGCTGTTCCAGGTTCTTGCCAAATACATGGATTGCACCGTCTTCTGCCTTATCCGTGAGGTCGCTGCGGATTTCTCTTTCGATTGCAGGTCCGATAAGACGCTTGTAGCTATCCTCTACTACAGTTTTCAGGATTGATGTTGTATTTGGGTTGTCTTTTATAATGATTCTCTTGTTCAGGTAACGGAGAATATCTTCTTCCGGAGCATTTACCTTTACAGTGATAAATTTCTCCTTTTCTCCGCGGTTTAATGCTAGGATACGATGTCCTGCCAGTTTCTTGATTGGCTCTTCGAATTCATAATACATCTCGTATACTGACTGTGCATCTGCATCCTTTGCTGTAGAAGAAATGCTTCCGTTCTTTGTGGTCAGGTTACGGATATAGATACGATAATCCGCTTCGTCAGAAATACGCTCTGCAATGATATCTTTCGCTCCGTTTAATGCCTCAGTTACATTCTTAACGCCTTTTTCTTCAGAAATATATGCTTTGGCTTCCTCTTCTACCGGTTTATCTGTCATCTGCAGAAGGATAATATCTGCCAATGGCTCCAGACCTTTTTCCTTTGCGATTGTCGCACGTGTACGGCGTTTCGGGCGGTATGGTCTGTATAAGTCCTCTACTACTACCAGTGTCTGTGCATCCAGGATCTGTTTCTTCAGTTCTTCTGTCAGTTTGCCCTGATCTTCAATACTCTTTAATACCTGATTCTTCTTATCTTCCAGGTTTCTTAAATAAGTGAGTCTCTCTGAAAGAGTACGAAGCTGCTCATCATTAAGAGAACCTGTTGCTTCTTTTCTGTATCGGGAAATAAATGGGATGGTGTTGCCCTCGTCAATTAATTTGACTGCGGCTTCTACCTGCCATTTCTCCACTTTCAGTTCCTGTGTAATTGCCTGAATAATATCCATTAATTTTTTATCTCCTCTTGTTGCTTTTCAGAATGCAGATGCGTGTAATCGACCCTTGCATCCACATTGTTTTTCTTCCATAGCATAAAAAACGCTCTTGTGATAGGGTATCAATCTGGCGGTAATTTGTCAAGTGCGGGATTTTGGCATACATATGTCAAAATCCCACAGAATAACAGCGTATAAAAAGTAAATTACCCAAAATATTCATTAAGCTGTGCAATAAATTCTTCCGGCACTTTCCGTTCAAACGGAAAGCTTTCAATATTTCCCAGTCTGTCTGCAATATAACCGAGCAAAACTGCACTTCTCTCCAGTGACCAGTCTGACAGCAGTGCAATGGTATCGTGACGGGTATGCATGCCAAACCCATCTCTGTTCAGAGTCATGGCAGGAATGCCTTTCCATGCAAAAGTATTGGAATCACTTCCCCATATCTGGTTCTTCGTTGACATTCCGATACCGATTTCATGAGCCATATATGTGAGTATACTGCAGACAGATGCATCACCGGTGACACCTGCCACAGTTCCGCCTACAAGCTGTCCGGCAAGATCTACATTCATGTTAAAACGATGTGCCGAAAGTTCATTTTCATGAATTTTGATATAATTCTGACTTCCCAGCAGACCTTTCTCTTCTGCGCCAAACCATACGAATTCCATTGTTCTGCGTGGTCTGTGTTCTTTGAAATATCTGCAAAGTTCCATGATGATCGCGGCACCGGACATATTATCGTAAGCACCAGGTCCCTCTGGTACGGAATCATAGTGTGCAGTAAGAGTCAGGATCTCCTCTGCTTTATCTGTTCCTTTGATTCGTGCCACTACATTTCGGGATGTACGTGCCACTGTCTCCTGTTCTACAGACAGGCAGGCCCTAGCCGTCCCTCTTGTCACTAATTCGACAGCATCTTTATAATGAATGCTTACACCCGGAATTCTATTGTCATAATTTGCCGCTTCTTTCCCGGCTGCTTTTTTCTCTTCACCTGGCAGATTCTTCGGTAAGCTGTATGCACGCGG
This sequence comes from Blautia sp. HCN-1074, assembly GCF_037890165.1. Classification (NCBI taxonomy): domain Bacteria; kingdom Bacillati; phylum Bacillota; class Clostridia; order Lachnospirales; family Lachnospiraceae; genus Blautia; species Blautia sp. HCN-1074. The sequence goes on along the minus strand of NZ_JBBKBP010000011.1, from coordinate 46,372 downwards.
TGTCAAATCTACGCCCTCGTCCAATGGGGAACCGACAATACTTATAAAACCGGCTACACCTGCTTTCACCAGTTTCTGGTACAGTTCCTTTCTTACCGGGTCATTTACCATAACAATTTTCCCTCTGGCATTTGCGAGGCTGATCTCATCAGCATTCTCCACATACAAAAAAGATGCATTCCGTCCATTCTCATCTGTATTGGCACATCTTCCATATCCGGTTACGATGTATTCTTTTGCATATGGTTCCGTTATCGTAAGCTTCGCCTTTTTTACCTGAAAAGTTTCAAAACAAAACTCTTCCAGATGATTCTCCACACCAAAACTATTCAATGTTTCCTGAATAATCGTTGCTGCTTTTTCCTCTCCTACACTTCCTGCCTCTCTGATATAATCAAACTCCGCCAGAAACTCCATCTGACGTTTTCCACTGATTTCATTTGTGTTCATAATTGTAAAAACCTTTCTCAAATATATTTATACTACCAGCAATTATTCCTATTATACCATTTACGTATAAGTTTTTTCCACCATTATAAATGAGAAAATTCAGTAAAACCAAATTAATAAAAATAAAAAAAGACCTTTATCAACATTTTTACATTGTGCCAGTTAAAGGTCTTTCATATTATGATTTTATTTCAAGCTATTGAAGTATTCATCCCATGGTTTTGGTTCGTTATCTTCTTCCTCTTCCGGAGTTGTCTGACTCTGCAGGCTGTCCTGTACTTCTTTACTCTCTGAAGAATCATATGGGTTATCCTGTGTCGTTCTATTATTTTCCACAGAACCATACAAACTATCCTGGGTATTCTCACTTGCTGCATTATTCTGCACTTCTTTGTTCTCATCCGAAGCCACTGATGAATCACCTGTCACACTCCAGAACTGCTGCTGATTTTGCTGATTTTCCCCAAATGTTCCGCCAAACATCGGATTTACGAATTCCTGTGCATTACGTTCCTCTTCCTGTTTCTGTGCAGTGAGTTCTCCTGTCAGATCACGATAAAACATGGTTTCTGTCATGATCATATAAGGCAGTACCCACAAAAGTGCAATATAAAATGTAAAGACAGAAAGGAACATCAGCGGAATAAAACTTATCTTAAGCATCAGATATCTTCCAAAGTTTCCCTGCATCATTTCGATACTTTCTTTCAGAGCATCTGTTCCCTTCAGTTCCGGTTTGTCCGCCAGAATATAATATGTCATTTCCAGCGGAATAGACAAAATCTGATAAACGATCATTCCCACAAGCATCAGGAAAATACTTGTATACATCCAGGTAATCTGCGTCTCCAGAGAAGCACCTTCAGCCGGTGTATTCATGTTTCCATAAATGGTATATGGCAACATGGTAAGCAAGTTAATCACTGCCAGGAAAAAAGTAGCAACGATCACTCTGTCCGGGTGATGTTTATAAAAATAGATCAAATCATTTAGTGAATATGCTTTTCCTCTTGCAATATTCAGATACATATAATTCAATCCTGCCGATATCACATTAATCAGCAATGTCAGAATAAATGTAAATGCATATCCCAATACAAGGTCAAGTGTTTCCTCGCCCGGAAACAGCGCGGAGGACAGCATGCTGCTGATCAGCGCCAGCGCCTGCACCACAACAAATGCCAGGATAAGCGTTCCATATTTGCCTGACATTGCCTGTTTTGCATATCTTTTTAATTCACGTCTCTGTGTCATCAAATTCTCCTATATCAGTCTGCCAGATTAAATGCATCATGCACTGCATTCATCGCACGCACACCATCTTTTTCATTGATCAAAACTGTCACACGGATCTCAGACGTGGAGATCATGTTGATATTTACACCTTCATTGTAAAGGCTCTCAAACATCTTCGCAGCTACTCCAGGATTGCTCATCATTCCTGCTCCTACGATGGAAAGCTTCGCAATATTTCTCTCAGAATGCAGTTCTGCATATCCAAGTCTTGCCTGATTTGCATCCAGAGTTGCAACAGCATCATCCAGGTCATTTCCGTCTACAGTAAAGGAAATATCCTTCTTGCCTGCACGTCCGATAGACTGCAGAATAACATCTACATTAATATTCTTCTTTGCAAGGGTATCAAATAATTTAAAAGCCACACCCGGCTCATCTTTTAATCCGATTACTGCGATTCTCACTGCATCTGTATCCAGAGCAACACCGCTGATCAACATTCTCTCCACTGTAACTTCCTCCTTTACCACGGTTCCTTCGCTGTTATTCAAACTTGAACGTACCACAAGCGGCACACCATATTTCTTAGCCATCTCTACAGAACGGTTGTGAAGTACACCTGCTCCGAGAGTCGCAAGATCAAGCATTTCATCATAAGTGATCTCTTTGAGCTTTCTTGCTTTCGGAACCTTACGCGGATCTGCTGTATAAACACCGTCTACATCTGTATAGATTTCACACGCATCTGCATGAAGAGCTGCCGCGAGCGCAACTGCTGTTGTATCAGAACCGCCTCTTCCAAGAGTTGTATAATCATCATACTTGTCAACTCCCTGGAAGCCGGTAACAACTACAATCTTCTTACTATCCAGTTCTCTTCTGATACGCTCTGTATCAATTCTCTTTAAACGTGCATTTCCGTGAGCACTTGTTGTATGCATGGCAACCTGAAATGCATTCAGGGAAACAGCAGGAACTCCCTGCTTGTCCATCGCCATTGCCATCAAAGCAACGGACATCTGCTCACCGATCGTAAAGAGCATATCCATCTCTCTTTTCGGCGGTTTCTCATTAATATCCTTCGCCATCGTAATCAGTTCGTCTGTATATTTGCCCATCGCAGACAGAACAACTACCACGTCATTTCCCTTTCTGTACTCCTCTATACAGCGGTTGGCAACATTAAAGATACGTTCTTTATTTGCAACCGATGTACCGCCAAATTTCTTGACAATTAACATCTTTTTGCTTCCTCCATAATAAGTTTACAGGAAAGAGAAGCTTCTCATATCTTCCCTTTCCTGTTCTGTTTACAGTAATCACTGTACAAATATTTATCTGAAGTTTTGTATCAGCGTCCACCTTATCAGGCACACTATATGATACACGAAATCTGTCAGTTTATCAATCTTTTACTCTAATCTTTGCAAGTACCTGATCCCCGATCTGAGTCAGCTTCTCTTCAAATTCTCCCTGTGTCATTTCATCAGTGATAAATGCACATTCCTGTGGAAGCTGTCCCAGGCTGATGATCTCAACATCACCAAATACCTTCTTCACTTTTTCTGCTGCTTCTTTTTTGATTCTCACAAAAAACTTTCCTGTCACTTCATCCAGTGGTTTCAATACTGCCGGAGTACTGTTCCAGTTTGTCACAATGTTAACATGGAGATGTTTGGCAGCATCCACAATATCACCAACTACAGCACTTGCTGTAGGAAGTTTACCTGCACCGCTTCCATAGAACATGGCATCTCCAAGCATATTTCCATGTACAAATACTGCATTAAACACATCATTTACACTGTAAAGAGGGCTGTTCTGACCGAGCATAAACGGTGCTACCATTGCATAACAGGTTCCGTCTGCCAGTCTGCGGCTGGTTCCAAGAAGTTTGATAGTTCTGCCAAGTTTCGCAGCATATTCCATATCTTCCGGTGTGATCTTTGTGATTCCCTCTGTATAAATATCTTCGAAATCAAAATATCTCTCATAGGCAAGAGAAGAAAGAATCGCAATCTTACGGCATGCATCATATCCTTCTACGTCTGCGGTAGGATCTGCTTCTGCATATCCTTTCTGCTGTGCTTCTTTTAATACCGTATCAAACTCGCAGCCTTCTGTATTCATCTTATAAAGCATGTAGTTGGTTGTTCCGTTCAGGATACCTGTCACTTCATCGATCTCATCTCCTGTAAGAGAAGAATTGATCACACGGATGATCGGGATTCCGCCGCCGCAGCTTGCCTCGAATAAGAAGTTAATGCTCTTTTCTTTCGCGATATCCATCAGTTCGCGGCCATGTTTTGCAACCAGAGCTTTATTGGAGGTACATACATTCTTTCCTGCCAGAAGTGCTTTCTTTACAAAAGTATAAGCCGGCTCTACACCGCCCATAACCTCTACTACGATATCCACTTCCGGATCATTCACAATCTGCTCATAATCATGAACCAGAACCTCTTCTACCGGCTGTCCCGGGAAATCACGAAGATCCAGGACATATTTTACGTTAAGTTCCTCTCCGGCACGTCTTGTAATGCTCTCTTTGTTTGTGTTTAATACTTCAAATACACCGCTTCCAACTGTGCCATATCCTAAAATTGCTACATTGATCATTTTCCTTTACTCCCTGCCTAGTATTTTCAGATAGTGAATTCCTTCATTCTGTTCAATTGTCTCAACCATTGCTTCCGCATCTCCCTCTCCCGGAAGAATATCCACGCTCAAAGTAAGTGTGGCAATTCCGTTGATCGGAATGCTCTGATGAATGGTAAGAATGTTTCCATGAAACCGTGCAATTGTCTGCAGGACAACCGACAAAAGCCCCGGTTCATCATCCATCTGGATGATAAAGGTGATTGTCTTTCCCCTGGTTTCTTCATGAAATGGAAAAATATCATCTTTGTATTTATAAAAAGAACTCCTGCTGATTCCTGTGCGCTCTGCCGCATCCTGCACAGTGTCCACCTTGCCGGAATCAAGAAGCTTCTTGGCTTCCACGACCTTTAACAGCACTTCCGGAACCGCGCGTTCCCTTACTACAAAATATTTCTTTTTTTCTGATACTTGTTTCTGCATATCAATTTACCTGTCCGTTTCTTAAAGACATTTGTTTTCATATAATGGATATCTTATCACAATGGACAAAAATACGCAAGAAATATGTTTCTGCATAAACAGATTATCTCATCTGTATTTCCTACATCGCATAATATATCTACAAATCACCATAAAACGCTCAACTATTTATACAACGCGAAAAAGGCTGTCGTAATCCGGGACAGCCTTTTCTAATGTTTTATTTCTTCAGCGCGATCCATTTCAGATATGCATTGATAAAGATATCGATTCCGCCGTCAAGCACTGCATCCACATTTCCGGTCTCCTCGTTTGTACGATGATCCTTGACCATAGTATATGGCTGCATGACATAAGAACGGATCTGATTTCCCCATCCGATATCAGTTACCTCTCCACGGATACCGGAAAGTTTCTCCTCTGCTTCCTGCTGCTTAAGAAGATACAGCTTCGCTTTCAGCATCTGCATTGCTTTATCTTTATTCATATGCTGAGAACGTTCATTCTGACACTGTACCACGATTCCGGTCGGGAAATGTGTGATACGGATGGCAGATGATGTCTTATTGATATGCTGACCGCCGGCACCACTGCTTCGGTAAGTATCGATACGGATATCGTCATCATTGATCTCTACATCCAGATCCTTCTTGATATCCGGCATAACATCGCAGGATACGAAAGAAGTCTGGCGTTTACCTGCCGCATTAAAAGGAGAGATACGCACAAGACGGTGAACTCCTTTCTCTGACTTCAGATAACCATAAGCATTTGTTCCGTTTACCTGGAATGTAACAGATTTAATGCCTGCTTCATCACCATCCAGATAATCCAGCACTTCCAGACTGAAACCTTTCTTATCTACCCAGCGGCTGTACATACGATAAAGCATGCCGCACCAGTCACAGGCTTCTGTTCCGCCTGCACCTGCATTTAACTTGATGATGGCGTTCTCACTGTCATATTCTCCGGAAAGAAGTGTCTTGATACGGATATTGTCGAAATCCTTCTGGAATTCATCCAGCATCTCCTGAATCTCAGGAATCAGTGCAGGATCATTTTCCTCATATCCCATCTCAATCATGGTTTCCATATCTTCCATCTGGGTAATCAGATTCTGATAAGTCTCCATGTCATCTTTCATGTCTTTTAATTCTTTCATTTTCTTCTGGGAAACTTCTGCGTCATCCCAGAAATCAGGCGCTTCCATCTCGCGCTCTAATTCTTCGACCTTCTGCTCTTTGTTAGCGAGGTCAAAGTGAATCCCTCACTTCCACTAATGGTTCTGTATAAGTTGCAAGAATGCTCTTGAACTGGTCTAATTCAACCACAGCTTCACCCACTTTCTTATTTTTAAATATAAATATTCTTTGTCAGATTTTTACGATATCCGACTGGATTTTCTGTTCAGACAAGTATAACAGACGAACACTTGTAATTCGTTCCGCCACTTGTCGATAACCCTGCAAACAGTTTCCATTACGCTGTTTGACTCGTTTAAAATAATAGCATATCTTCCATCAAAATACAAATAAAGAATTATCCGCAGCACAAATCTTATTACTGTTCACTCCGCTCTCAGTAATACGCCTCGCGATGCACAGAATTTATGCTAATCGCAGAAATTCGCGCCGTATGTCTCGGGATTTTGGCATATTCATGCCAAAACGCCTCGCGGGATAGTAGATGTGAACAGTAACAAAATCTTTACTGCGGGCTATAGGCAACTCTATAAAATTTTTTGATTTTTATGAGAAAAAGCTCTCCGCCACACTCATATCTGCAATATATCCGACCGTACCTGTCATGTAGATTGTTCCGTCCTCTTCAATATCAATCTGAATCATTCCGCCAGGCTGGTTTACATTAATGCGGGATTCCACAAGTCCCAATTTATATGCCGCAGCCGCTGCCGCACAGCTTCCTGTTCCGGATGCCTTTGTATAACCGGAACCTCTTTCCCATATTTCGATATCCAGATTTCCTTTGTCAATCTGGCGGCAGATCTGCAGGTTCATTCTCTCCGGAAATTCATCCGCGTTTTCCACATAAGGTCCCAGATTTCTGACAGCTTCTGCACTTACATTATCTGTAAAAATAATACAATGTGGATTTCCTACTGTCAGACAGGTAGCTTTATATTCTTTTCCATGGAACATAAACCCTTCCTTAATTACTTCGCGGACTTCACCGGATACCGGAATGTCGCTGGAAATAAACGATGGTTTTCCCATATTTACTTTAAATTCCGTTGCACGGCTGTTCAGACATTCTACCTGAATTGTACCGGACAAGGTTTCAATGTCAAATTTCTTCTCTGTAACATATCCCTGATCCATCAGATACTTTGCAAAGATACGCACACCATTTCCACTGATTGCTGACTCACTTCCGTCTGCATTGTAAATACGCACCCCAAGTTTTCCCTCAATCTCTACCGGTCCATAGAGCACGCCGTCTGCTCCCAATCCGAATCCTCTCTGGCAGAGAAGGGCAACTTTCTTTCCCTGGAGCTGCACCCTGTTCCTCTTTGGATCCAGAATAAGATAATCATTTCCAAGTCCCTGGTATTTACTCATAATAATTGTATTTGCCATAGCCGCATCCCTCTCCTTATCTATCACTCACAAATATCTTCTTTCAAAATCACTTTCTACTAATCTGTCATATTCTTCTTTTACTTACTATAGGCTTATTATATTCGATTATTTTTACCATGTATATGGATTAAAATGCGACTTACATTGCAAAAAATGCTCTCTCATTTCATTTTTCCTTTATACTTTTATTATCTTTTTCAGTTCTTTATACTTTTTATCAGTCTGCATAGAAACATAAAAAAAAGACCATTATATCAGTTCTCTGATATAACAGCCTTACAGATGTTATCACTCCTCTCTGTTCTGTTTTCTATTTCTTTACCCCATTTTGAAATAGTTACAAAGTTTTTACGATTACTTTGTAATTGTATGATACTATCATCTTTCAATAATGTCAATATCTTTGTAGCATGTTTTCTCAGAAATTCCGTTCATTGATTGCACCTGCCTGCATTAAATGATATGATAAATACTGCCCAAAAACAATAGCAAACACAGTTCTATAGGATTGGAGGTAACTATGACCTTATCAGAACAGTTCTATCAATCAGAAAAAACAGGCTACCTTAATGAGCAGTTCCGACTTTTTCATATTAAAGACCAGACAAAAAAAGAATTTGCTTATCACTATCACGATTTTCATAAAGTAGTCATTTTTATCTCCGGAAAAGCTACTTATCATATCGAAGGAAAAGCCTACAACCTTAGACCATGGGACATCCTGCTCGTAGACCGCCATGCGATCCACCGTCCGGAAATCGATGCTTCCGTTCCCTACGAACGCTTCATTCTCTGGATTCAGAATGATATTCCCTGGCAGGAACTTCTGAAATGTTTCCAGAAAGCAAACGACCGCAGCTATAATCTGATTCGTCTGCACCCTTCTCTTCAGGAAAAGCTGAAAGAAATCCTTCTGGAATTAGAGTCTGCCACAAAATCCGACGCATTTGCCAAAGACCTTCTGGCTCAGTCATTATTTCTGCAATTTATGATCTATGTAAACCGTATTTTTCTGGAAAAGCAATATATTTTCGACAGAAAATCATACTCTTTTGATTCACAGATTGCGGATATTCTGCAATACATCAACCACAATCTGAAAGAAGATCTGTCGGTAGACAATCTCGCCTCCAGGTATTATATCAGCAAATATCATCTGATGCGAAAATTTAAAGAAGAAACGGGCTTCACACTCCATAACTATATCGTAAATAAGCGGCTTCTCATGGCTCGAACCCTGATTTCAGAAGGAATGCCGGTAACAAAAGCAGCATTAGAAAGCGGTTTCTCTGAATATAGCACTTTTTCCCGTGCATATCGAAAACAGTTTGGAGCTACACCAAGTAACATTTCATAACTCATAATCATTTCATTCTCTTATAATTATAACGTAAAACATTCATAAAATAATAATGTGTCAGTGAACAATTGCAAATATTACAAAATAAAAAGATGCAGGCATATCTGATTATTTTTCAGACAAGTCTGCATCTTTTTTCATATTCTCTTTTGTTTATTTGATTCCACTACTATCTGCTTATTTCGCTTTCTTCTTCGCCATCGCGCAGTAAAATACAAATCCCAGCAACACCAGTGCCACGATCATCCAGCCAACCAGCGCTCCTGTTCCAAGGCCTGCGAATTTATCATAGTATCCTTTCAGATAGATTACGATAATGATCGCCGGAATTCCATAGGATACATAACCTTTCAGAGATTTCGGGAACTTCATTCCGGTGCCGGCGTTCGCCTCTGCGATAAAGTTATCCCATCCCCATCCATTCTTTCTTGTACAGAACAGAAGGTATCCAAGACTTCCTAGCGGAAGAAGGTTATTGGAAACGATAAAGTCCTCCAGATCCATGATGTTACTTCCATCACCAAACGGCTGGAATCCGGAAAGTACATTAAATCCAAGTACACATGGAATACTCAGGATTACTACCAGAACCGCACATACAACGACACTCTTCTTACGATCCCATCCAAATAATTCCATATTAAATACGATCAGGTTCTCAAATACGGCAATGATAGTTGAAATTGCCGCAAATGTCAGAAACAGGAAGAACAGACTTCCCCATAACGCACCGCCGCTCATCTTTGCAAAAATATTGGGCAGAGTGATAAAAATAAGACTCGGACCTGCATCTGGCTGGATTCCATAAGAGAAACATGCCGGAATAATGATAAATCCTGCTGTCAGTGCTACAAATGTATCCAGTATTGTGATGCTTACCGCTTCACCTGTCAGACTTCTGGATTTATCCAGATAACTTCCGAAAATCAACATCGCACCAATACCAATGGATAACGTAAAGAATGACTGGCTCAGTGCAGCAAATACTACATTACCGATTCCTGCATCCTTGATTTTCTGAAAATCAGGAACCAGATAAAAACTAATTCCTTCCCCTGCGCCTTCCATCATTACGGAGTGAACAGCAAGAACAACCATAATGATCAGCAACGCGCTCATCATTACTTTAGAGATTTTCTCAATTCCGTTCTGCAGTCCCATGAAGCAGACTGCGAATCCAATAAGACAGATAATGACCATCCAAAGCATCATCGTCGGCGCATTTCCAAGCATATCGGAAAATGACTGTGTCACTGCCTCAGGAGATGCTCCTGCAAAATCTCCCCGTAAACTCTTTACACAATAATAAAGCATCCATCCGCCTACTGTAGTGTAAAACATCATCAACATGTAACATCCAATGATACCGATGGATTTCAGCGGCTTCCAGCCGCTTCCCTCCGGTGCCAGTTTGTCAAAACATTTCGCAACACTCGTGTGGCTTCCACGTCCTACCGCAAACTCAGATACCAGGACCGGAATGCCCAGGATTACCAGGAAACATAAGTAGATCAGAATAAAAGCTGCTCCTCCATATTCTCCGCAGATGTATGGGAATTTCCACACATTTCCAATGCCAATGGCACATCCCGCCGATACCAGAATGAAACCAAGGCGTGAGCCAAAAGACTCTCTCTTCATACTGTTTTTCCCCCTTTAGGTTTTATAACGGTACACTATTATAAGCCGTTCTGATACACCAATTCTTTAGCAAGTCAATGTGTCAGTTTAACGCATTAAAGTATTTCCGTGTATGATAAAAGGGCCTTATATAATTAAGCCCTTTTATCTCATAAGCAGTCCATTACCATTTTTTATATGTCCGGTAATATATCTTTCCTGCTTTCACTATTCTCTTTTCAACTAGGCTCAGGCTTTGTTCTTACGTCCGCAGCACTGTTTGTATTTCTTACCGCTTCCGCATGGACACGGATCGTTCGGATATACTTTGATCTCTTTTCTCTGAACTGGTTTCTTCGGACCGGCGCTGTCATCTTTGTTTGTTCCGGTAACTTTGGCAACCTGTTCACGCTCGATCTTCTGCTCTACATGTACATGATACAGCATACGAAGTGTATCTTCCTGAATAGATGTGATCATGTTGTTGAACATCTCGAATGCGCTCATCTTGTATTCAACAACCGGATCTCTCTGTCCGTAAGCAGCAAGTCCGATACCCTGACGAAGAATTTCCATATCATCAATGTGATCCATCCACTTGCTGTCGATGCATTTCAGAAGTACAACACGCTCTAATTCACGAAGCTGTTCCGGTTCCGGGAACTCTGCTTCTTTTGCTTCATAAAGCTTCACTGCCTCTTCTTTCAATGCATGCTTAATCTCATCACGTTTCTTACCTTTTACAGTCTCAAGAGTAAGCGGCTGAACCGGAATAACCGGGAGAAGTACGCCGTTAAATTCATTCAGATCCCACTCTTCGGAATCTACATCATCAGAGAAACACATATCTACATAAGTATCAACTGTATCCTGAATCATCTTGTAGATTGCCTCACGCATGTTCTCACCATCAAGAACCTGACGACGCTCTTTGTAGATGATCTCACGCTGCTCATTATTTACCTGGTCATAATCAAGAAGATTCTTACGAATACCAAAGTTGTTAAACTCAATCTTCTCCTGTGCTTTCTCGATTGCATTGGAAAGCATCTTATGTTCGATCTGTTCATTCTCAGCAACACCCAGAGATGTAAAGATCTTCATCAGTCTCTCAGAACCGAACAGACGCATCAGATCATCTTCCAGGGAAATGTAGAAACGGGACTCACCCGGGTCACCCTGACGACCGGAACGTCCACGCAGCTGATTATCAATACGTCTGGACTCATGACGTTCTGTACCGATGATCATCAGACCGCCAGCCTCTCTTGACACATCATCCAGCTTAATATCAGTACCACGGCCCGCCATGTTAGTAGCAATCGTAACTGCTCCTGCCTGACCTGCCTGTGCTACGATCTCAGCTTCCAGTTCATGGAACTTCGCGTTCAATACATTATGTTTGATTCCCTGTCTCTTCAGCATACGGCTGATAAGTTCGGATGTTTCGATTGTAATTGTACCAACCAGTACCGGCTGCTGTTTTGCATGAGCCTCAACTACAGCATTGACAACTGCGTTGAATTTCTCTTTCTTTGTCATATAAACAGCATCTTCATGGTCAACACGGATTACCGGTCTGTTCGTCGGGATTTCTACAACGTCCATTGCATAGATATCACGGAACTCTTTCTCCTCTGTGATAGCTGTACCGGTCATACCGCCCTTCTTGTCATATTTGTTAAAGAAGTTCTGGAATGTGATCGTTGCCAGAGTCTTGCTCTCACGTTTGATCTTAACATGCTCTTTTGCTTCAATCGCCTGATGAAGACCGTCAGAATAACGGCGTCCCGGCATGATACGTCCGGTAAATTCATCAACGATAAGAATCTCATCATCTTTAACAACGTAATCCTGATCCTTATGCATCAGGTTGTGTGCACGAAGAGCAAGGATAATGTTATGCTGGATCTCCAGATTCTCCGGATCAGCCAGGTTCTCAATATGGAAGAATTTCTCAACCTTATGAACACCCTGCTCAGTAAGGTTTACGATCTTATCTTTCTCATTTACAACGAAGTCACCTGTCTCGATAACTTCCTCGCCCATGATAGCTGCCATCTTTGTCATCTCGTGGCTGGCTTCACCACGCTCTAACTGCTGGGCAAGGATATCGCAGGCTTCATATAATTTCGTAGACTTTCCACTCTGACCGGAAATGATAAGAGGTGTACGCGCCTCATCGATCAAAATGGAGTCGACCTCATCGATGATACAGTAGTGCAGATCTCTCTGTACCAGCTGTTCTTTATAAATAACCATGTTGTCACGCAGATAATCGAAACCAAGTTCGTTATTGGTAACATAGGTAATGTCGCAGTTGTATGCAGCACGACGTTCATCCTGCTTCATATCATTTAAAACAACGCCGACAGTCAGGCCAAGGAATTCATGGATCTGTCCCATCTCTTCTGCATCTCGTTTAGCCAGATAGTCATTGACTGTTACGATATGCACACCTTTACCTTCCAGGGCATTTAAGTATGCCGGAAGTGTGGCAACAAGTGTTTTACCTTCACCTGTTCTCATCTCTGCGATACGTCCCTGGTGAAGAATGATACCACCGATTAACTGCACTCGGAAATGCTCCATTCCAAGAACACGTTTACCGGCTTCACGTACAACCGCAAATGCCTCTGGAAGCAGATCATCTAATGTCTCTCCCTCTTCCAGACGTTTCTTGAACTCTCTTGTCTTTCCTTTCAGTTCCTCGTCACTTAACTTCTGCATGTCCGGGCGCAGGCTCTCGATTTTCTCAACCAGAGGCATGATACGCTTAACCTCTCGCTGGCTGCGGGTCCCGAATACTTTTGAAAACATATTCATATTAGGTTTTACTCCTGTTAATCTCTCTATTTTTACAAAGCATTGCTGCTATACACCGGCATCTGTACGATACCGGTTATTATTGTTTACTCCGTTCACTGCAAACATAATAGCAGCATGCGAACATTACAAACGATTTTTCTGTATACACAATACTAAACTATTCTAACACTTTCCAGTATGGAAAACAATGAATTTTTCATAAACAAAATAAGAAAATTGTTACTAAATCTGTTCTTATTCACATGTCACTATCCCGCGAAGTGTTTGAACATAAAATACCAAAAGCAGCAAGTCCCCACCCACTTCTTATTGCTCTTCGCAACCTCCGCAGGGGACTTACCTGATTCGGTCAAATACGTTTAGTATCTACAATCAGGCGTCCTAATTTCTGTAATTCTTTCTCGGCCTGTACAAAATCCGGTAAGTGCCACTCCCAGTTCGGAGAACCGATTGTTCCCGGTGTATTAATATGGCCTTCTTTTCCCAGTCCAAGGATATCTGCCAGCGGGATGATCGCATATTCCGCCTGATTCTGCATGGTATACTGAAGGAATCGGTCTTTGACAGAACCCTGTGATGCCCCTGCTTTCTTTAACATACGGCGAAGTTTTCTTCTGGATGCAGTGCTCATATTTTCATACCACTGCATAATCGTGTCATTATCGTGAGTTCCTGTATAGAAAATCATGTTTTCCACATCATGGAAGGTATCCCTGGCATATTTTCCACCTGTTTCGATAGAAAAGATAAGGATTTTCATTCCTTTCAGATGGTAATGATCCTTTAATACCAGAACTTCCGGACGGAGCAGTCCCAGATCCTCAGCCACCAGATTCAGCCCCGGAAGCTCTTTCTGAAGTGTGTCAATCACTTCATATCCAGGTGCTTCGATCCATTCGCCGTCAATCGCAGTCGGACAGGTTGCAGGAATCTTCCAGTATGTATCAAATGCACGGAAATGATCGATTCTGATGATATCAAACAATTTATTGCTGTAACCGATTCTGTCTACCCAGAACTGATAATTCTGTTCTTTCATATGTTCCCAGTCGTAAATCGGATTTCCCCATCTCTGACCTGTCGCGCTGAAATAGTCTGGTGGTACTCCTGCAATAAAGATCGGACGTCCGTCTGTGTCCAGAAGGAAATTATCCTTACCGCCCCACACATCTACAGAATCCTGACCTACATAGAACGGAACATCGCCCATGATCTCAATACCGGCTTCGTTTGCCGTTTTCTTTACGTCCATCCACTGAGTGTAGAAAATATACTGAAGGAACATCTGATACTGGGCCTCTGCCTCGACTTCTGCTGATAATGCATGTCTGTTCTCCGGCCAGTTTCTGTCCTCTTCCGCCCAGTCATTCCAGCAATTTCCGTTATTTGCTTTCTTCAATGCACGGAATACGCCATATTCATACACCCATTCCTGTGCTGCAAATTCTTTATATGCAGACTCTTCCTGTCCCTTTTTCTTTGTAAAAACTTCAAAAGCTTCTCTCAGGAACGGCTCTCTGTACTGACGGACAGCTTCGTAATCTACTCTCTTCGCATTCTGTAAAAAAGCTTCAGGTGCTGTCTTCAGCAGCCCATCCTCTGCAAGTTTGTCCAGACTGATATATATTTCATCACCAGCGCAAGAGGAATATGGCTGATATGGAGAATTTCCGTAACCAACTGGGTTAAGTGGAAGAATCTGCCATATTTTAACATGATTCTTTTTTAGTAATTCTATAAAATGAAATGCTGCTTCTCCGAGTTCCCCGGCACCAACACGTGATGGAAGTGCGGAAACTGGCATTAATACTCCGGCTTTTCTCATTGCGTTTTTGCTCCTTCTTTCTTTACAGGATTTTCTGTATATTCTATCATATTTTGAGTACTACGTCAAAAGTGAAAAACCAGGCTTAAAGCATTAGATTTCCTATGCTTTAAACCTAGTATGGCTCACGCTAATTAGCGTGAGTCATACTAGCTTAATCTTCGCATCCTGTTTACTGAAAATTATTCCCTCTCAGATTCTTTCTTATATTCTCCTGTAATTGCAAATCCATGATCCATCGGTCCGCTGCCTTTTCCAAGGTCAAGCATCGCTGCCAGTGCTCCGGAAATATAATCTTTAGCGCGCTCTACCGATGTATCCAGATCAAAGCCTTTGGCAAGATTTGAGGCAATAGCACTGGAAAGCGTGCAGCCGGTTCCATGGGTATTCGGATTGTTAATACGTTTTCCCTCAAACCAGCGATAGCTGCCATCCCGGTAAAGCAGATCATTGGCATCATTTAGCTTGTGTCCGCCTTTACACAAAACCGCGCAGTGATATGTATCACTGATTTTCTTTGCTGCTGCGATCATATCATCTGCCGTATGAATCTCCATCTCTGCCAGAACTTCCGCTTCCGGAATATTCGGAGTCAGTACACTTGAAATCGGAAGCAGACGCTGTTTCAATATTTCGATTGCCTCATCGCTGATCAGTTTCGCTCCGCTCGTTGCCACCATAACAGGATCGACCACGATATTTCCCGCTTTATATTCCTCCAGTTTGTCTGCAATCTTCCCAATCAGGGTGCTTGAAGATACCATTCCTATCTTTACTGCATCCGGATAAATATCTGTAAAAATATTATCCAGTTCCTCTCCCAGAAATTCCGGTGTCACTTCCATGATTGCAGTTACACCTGTTGTATTCTGTGCCGTCAATGCTGTAATCGCACTCATTGCGTATACACCATTTGCGATCATTGTCTTAATATCCGCCTGAATCCCAGCTCCACCGCTGGAATCACTGCCTGCAATTGTCAATGCTGTTTTCATTCCTCTACCTCTTCTTTTTCTTATTTAACCAGATAAAAACTTCTGCCTTTGCTACGTGGCTCTACACCGAATAACTGCTTCGCAGTTGATTCGGTTAAAAAAGCTTCCGCACAGAAGTTTGGATTCTGCACGGAAGCTTTTCTTATGAAAACTTTTTTTATAGCCTTTTTATGTTCTGATAAGACTAGAATTCCGGTTCGATCAGACCGTAAGTATTTCCTTTACGTTTGTAAACTACATTTACCTGCTCTGTTTCTGCATTGTAGAATACAAAGAAATTATGTCCGAGAAGTTCCATCTGTACGCATGCATCTTCCGGATACATTGGTTTAATTCCAAATTTCTTGGTACGGATGATCTTAACCTCTTCATCTTCTTCGTAGTCCTTGTCCAGATATGCTTTCTGGAAGTTGGCTGCTGCCTGCTGTTTGTCTACGATTTTATTTTTGTACTTGCGAAGCTGACGTTCAATGACTTCCTCTACTAGATCAATTGATACATACATGTCATTGCTTACCTGTTCAGAACGGATGATGTTTCCTTTTACAGGAATCGTTACTTCGATTTTCTGTCTTTCTTTTTCAACACTTAAAGTTACTACAACTTCGGTGTCAGGAGTGAAATACCTTTCCAGTTTACTGAGTTTGTCCTGGACCGCTGTCTTAAGACCTTCTGTAACTGTAATATTTTTTCCGCTGATGATAAATTTCATGCTTCCATCCCCTTTGCTGTTTGATGGGTCTATTATAACACATAATTTTGAATTTTAACACTATTTTATTAAAATTTCACATTTTTTCTGTTTACTTTAAGAATATCCTCAAAGTTCCCACCTTATTATGATAAAACCCACGTAATTTCCTATTTATTTTCATTACAAATATAATAATTATCGCAGGACTTCACGCTCTGATGTGTCGAATTAATTGCAATCTTTTATGGAATTGCTATAAGTTAAAGTTTAATCAATTCTGTAAATGGAATCCTTCCTCCAAAGAGATCCAGTGCGCTGCCTACTGTAACATCAAGTCTGTCTTTTCCGTATTTACGAAGATCCTCAATGTCACTCACAGAGCCGACACCTCCGGCATAGGTAACCGGATTTCCTCTGTATGCCCCAAGCAGAGCTGCCAGTTCAGTCTCTACTCCGCGTGCCTTACCTTCCACGTCTACCGCATGAACCAGAAACTCATCGCAGTAGTTTCCCAGTTCTTCCATAGTTTCTAATGTTACGATGACTTCCGTAAATTTCTGCCAGCGGTCTGTCACAATATAATATTTTCCATCTTTTTTGCGACAGCTAAGATCCAGAACCAGATTCTCTTTTCCCACAGTATCTTTCATTCTGTTTAAATTTTTCCAGGAAATTTTTCCATCTTTAAAGACGTAGGAAGTAACAATCACATGACTTGCCCCGGCATTCAGGTATTCCCCGGCATTATCCGGATTTACGCCCCCTCCGATCTGCAAACCTTTCGGATATGTACGAAGAGCAAGAAGTGCCTGCTCTTTCGTTGCTTCATAATAAGGAGAGTCATGACTGTTTAATAAGATCACATGACCACCCTTTATTCCTGCTTTTTTGTATAAATCTGCATAAAAAGATGCATCCTGTTCAGATACAAAATTCTCACTCGCCTGATCCTGTACATCTGTGAGACTCCCTCCCACAATCTGTTTCACTTTTCCATTATGTATGTCAATACATGGCCGAAATTTCATAGACCTGTTTCCTCCATTGTTATTTTATTGTTACTGAGAACAAAGTTAACAGCAATATTTTATTACTTTACTACGATAATACCATAAACCATTTCTGTTGTCTCGATTTTTTTAGAAATCCTGTCAATCATAATTGAGACTGCCGCATACGATATTGACATATTACACCAGTCTCCTTATGTCAGCAAAAAAATTGCGCGTCTAACTCATCACTGAAGCAATGAGAATATGACGCGCAGTTATTCAACGGATTCAGATAAATTCCATGTTTTAATTGAGCTCCTCTTTCTATCTTCCCTCCGCTGCATTTCCAACAGCATCGCCTACATCTTCAACTGCATCACCAACTCCTTCGCCCAGGTCTCTGACTCCATTCCCAAGTGCTCCGGAAACAGTTCCATCATTATTATCTGTTGCAGTATTATTATCGCCATTTACCGCATCACCTGCCATACCATCCTCTGCTGCTCCATTTCCAGCCAGTCCATCATCCGTCACTGTTCCATTGTCTGTATTATTTGTTGTATTATTTCCGGTTGTATTATTGCCGTCTGTATCGTTTCTGACTGTATTATCTCCAGCTACGTTGCCGTCTGTTGTGTTATTTTTCACACCATTATCTGCATCATCAACCGTATCATCTGTCACATTTTCATCCGTCATATTTTCCTCATTTGTATCTGCCTCATCTGCTGCATTGTTGGTATTTCCACACGCAGTAAACATACATAATGTCACAATAAGTGCCGCACTCACAAGAATCTTCTTTACTTTTTTTCTCATATTCGTCTCCTGTTCCCGGAAAGCAGTCCGCCTGTTCATGCGACGGAAATCCCTCCGCTTTTTGTATTATGATTTTTTATGTTGTATGATGCGAGAGTAAACCTTTTGTTTGTTCTCTGCTGTCATCGTATTTTTAATATGTGCATAAAAACCAATACTATTCTGGAAAATTTTACATTTCGTGTTATGATGCAAATGATATGTCAGCCTGATAAAAATTTCTGTAAACAGGATTCTTTGTCTAAAGAACTTAAACAAGCACTCACTTTGCTACTCCAAATGGTCTTGATGCCGGTTATAATCATTACACAACAGCCTCTGACCTGGCCAAAATTGCCCAGTATGCAATCAAAAAACCGATGTTTAGAACGCTGGCAGGATTCACAGAGACTTTTAACTTATGCATATTATCATTAAGCCAGGCAGATATTCACAATTGAAACAGAAAGCTTACTTGATTTCAGCAAAAAAGGAAGTGCCCGTGTTTTGTACCGGATGCACTTCCTTTTTTATTATTTTATGCTCTTATCATTATTTCGCGCTGATAACATCGCTCATATCATATTTTCCTGCCGGTTTTCCTGCAAGGAATTTGGCAGCTTCAATCGCACCTTTTCCAAATACAGCTTTAGAATATGCCGTATGCTTAAATTCGATCACTTCGTCCGGACCTGCGAAGATTACTTCGTGTTCTCCGACGATTGTTCCGCCACGAACTGCTGAGATACCAATTTCCTTGTCGTCGCGCATCTGGCGTCTCTGACTGCGGTCATAAGTATAATGATACTGGTTATCCATAGCCTCATTGATGCTGTCTGCCAGTGCAAGTGCTGTTCCACTCGGAGCATCCAGTTTCAGACGATGATGTTTCTCAACAACCTCGATATCAAATCCTGCTGTTGCCAGAACCTTTGCAGCGTCCTGAAGCAGTTTCATCAGAGTATTGATTCCGAGAGACATATTTGCAGATTTCAGAACTGCGACATTCCTGGCAGTCTCTTCAACCTTTGCAAGCTGTTCTTCACTTAAGCCTGTTGTACATAATACAACCGGAAGGTGACGTTTCTCACAGTAAGCAAGAAGCGCATCTGTTGCTTTTGCAGAAGAAAAATCAATCAGGGCATCTGCCTCTACCTGACATTCTTCCATATTTGTATATACAGGGTAGCTGTTCTTTCCCTGATCTGCTACGTCGATACCTGCTACGATCTCGGCATCCGGATCTTTCTCAACAAGCCCTGAGATTACCTGACCCATATGACCGTTGCAGCCATGCATAATAATCTTTACCATTTGTATTTCCTCTCAAATTTACGCAAGTTTGATTCCAAAGTTCTTCAGTTCTGCAGCAAGTTTCTCTTTGTTTGCTTCTTCCATCTCGGATAATGGCATACGAAGAGGTCCTGCTTCACGTCCCATCAGGTTCAGAGCTGTTTTAACCGGAATTGGGTTTACTTCACTGAACAGTGCGTGAATTAACGGAATTGCTTTTAACTGAATCTCTGCTGCACCCTTTGTATCTCCCTCGAGGAATTTCATGACCATATCATGTGTTTCCTTAGGAGCAACATTGGAAAGTACGGAAATTACACCAAGTCCGCCTAGTGAAAGAATCGGAAGTACCTGGTCATCATTTCCGGAATACAGTTCAATGCATCCGTCTGCCATAGCCATCATAGTTGCGATCTGGGAAAGATCTCCGCTTGCTGCCTTAATACCAACGATATTCTTAACATTCTTAGCCAGTGCTACTGCTGTTGCAGGCTGGATATTACATCCTGTACGGCTTGGAACATTATACATAATGATAGGAGTTTCCGGAACTGCCTCTGCGATTGCTGTATAATGAGCGATCAGACCTTTCTGAGTTGCTTTGTTATAATAAGGAGTTACTACCAGAAGTGCATCTGCACCGTAGGAAGCAGCTTCTTTTGACATCATGATCGCGGTATCTGTACAGTTGGAACCTGTACCTGCGATAACCGGGACACGTTTATTTACTTTGTCGATTGCGAACTTAATTGTCTTAAGATGCTCTCCGTGTGTCATTGTAGATGATTCTCCTGTTGTTCCGCAAATGATGATCGCATCCGTACTGTTTGCGATCTGATACTCCAGGAGTTCCTCCAGTTTATCATAGTTGACCTTACCATCCTCATACATAGGGGTTACGATCGCAACACCTGCACCTTTAAAAATTGCCATTTGCTCTCCTCCTTTATTCTTCTGTAGATTCTATACAGACTGTCATTCCAGACAGCCTAACAGATTTCTGTTGTCAGTGTAGTTATGCTGTCTGCATATTTACGCAGGCTATCCGGTAACGTCCGTCCAGTAATCAGGATATGCATACTCTCATCTTTCATCTTGAGAATATCACCGATTGCCTCTTCGGTGGTGATTCCATAATCAAGAAGTCCTAGAATCTCATCCAGAAGCAGGAAATCACACTCCTGAGTTGCAATAACTTTTCGTGCAAAGTTTAAAGCATTAAGAATATTTGTCTTCTCTTCTGCTTTCTCCTCCTCATTCAATTCCTCATAACACTCATCATGCTTTTCGAAACGGAATATCTTGATATCCAGATTATCCAGTTCTTCCAGAAAGTCCAGTTCTCTGCGCTCTCTTCCCTTCAGAAACTGAATAATAATGACGCTTTTACCCTGGGCAGAAGCTCTCAGACACTGACCAATGGCCAGAGTTGTCTTTCCCTTTCCTCCGCCACAGTAAACCTCTGTAAATTCTTTTTCCATAACAAACAATTCCTCTTATCGTTATTGAAATTGTAGCTTATTAACTATTCGGCTATCTGCTATCCGCAAAGATACAGAACAGTTATCTTTCTTTTTTGTGTCATTATAGACATAAATAAACATGGTTACACTGTAACCTGTTTTTATCTGAATACGCTTATATTACCGCAGTTTATGAAGAATTGCAAGTAATTAATGCGGACATTCCTTTTCACGTTACTGTCCACTCCGTGCCCAGTAACACGCTTTGCAGAATAATAGCTTGTGAGCCATAACTTCTTAATAACGTGTAAAAGGCCTACTCCATATATTCCAGCTTACTTACAGAAACTTCATACGCAACTCTCTTCTCTGTTTCATTCTCCCCGATCCGCTTCATATATTCCCTGCTCTGAATGCGGCCCCAGATCAGGACATGGCCACCTACTTCAAAGGCTGATGCATAGCGGGCATTTCTTCCCCAGCAGATACATGGTATGTAGTCTGATTTTCCATAAGGACGGTTTACTGCCAGAAGTACATCTGCGATTTCTCTTCCAAGCGGAGTCTTTCTGTATACCGGCGGTTTACAGATAAATCCATCCAGAAAAATCTGGTTTACAGGAACCGTGTCATCCTCTTCTTCCACAAATTTCAGTTCTCTGGTAAACACAGAAAGCACCAGTCGGTTATGTTTTTCTTCGTGCCGGTTATAAGAGCGGAACTGTCCATGAATCTCTACATATTCTCCTATGTAGTCCTGTGTTACGTCCACCAGACGTTCAGAAACCATAACCGGAATTCTGTCTTCCGAATCACTTAGTCTCTTAACCAGCAGTTCTGTCATATAGAAGCCTTCCCCGAAGACCTGATGACTGAACGTAAATCCTGCTGCAATTTTTCCCATCATAGATACCTGATTGTTTTCAATAATTTTATCTGCCATAATGTGGTTCTCCTTCCTCGTAGAGCACTCCCGGTGAAATTTTTTTGTTACTGATACGCAATAGACAGTAAACATTTCCCGATGCTCTAGTGTACCTTGTATTGTTCTTTATATAGTTATGTACAGGCTTTCAGATTTAGAACCGGAATTTATAAAAATAAAAAAATTTATTTCAACACCTTGTAATCTGGCGAAAATGTGGTAAACTGAAACTTCGGGTAACTTATTAAAGAAAAAACACATATATAATAGGAAGAATAAAGTTACTGTTCACTCCGTTCTCAGTAACACGCTTCGCGATGCACAGGATTTATGCTAATCACATAAATCCGCGCCGTATTCTTAAGGATTTTGGCATATTCATGCCAAAACACCTCGCGGAATAGTAGCGTGTGAACAGTAACCGAATAAATCATTAATTTAATTCATATTCAAATAGGAAAGGAAATCATTTTATGAGAACAAAACGTGAAGATGTCCGTAACGTAGCCATTATCGCACACGTTGACCATGGTAAAACTACTCTGGTTGACCAGCTTCTGAAACAGAGCGGTGTATTCCGTGAGAATCAGGAAGTTCAGGAACGTGTCATGGACTCCAATGATATCGAGCGTGAACGTGGTATCACTATTTTATCCAAGAACACAGCTGTTCATTACAAAAATACAAAAATCAACATCATTGACACACCAGGACATGCTGATTTCGGCGGCGAGGTAGAACGTGTACTTAAGATGGTAGACGGTGTTATTCTTCTCGTTGATGCTTTCGAAGGTGCTATGCCTCAGACAAAATTCGTTCTTAAGAAAGCACTGGAACTTGACCTTCATGTAATCGTATGTATCAACAAGATCGACCGTCCGGAAGCCCGTCCGGATGAAGTTGTAGATGAGGTTCTGGAACTTCTTATGGATCTTGGTGCTTCTGATGAACAGCTTGACTGTCCGTTCCTGTATGCTTCTGCCAAAGCAGGACATGCTGTGATCGACTTAAACGACACTCCTAAGGATATGGCTCCGTTATTTGAAGCAATCCTGAAATATATCCCGGCTCCGGAAGGAGATCCGGAGGCAGATACTCAGGTTCTGATCAGCACGATTGATTACAACGAATACGTTGGACGTATCGGTGTTGGTAAAGTTGAAAACGGTACAATCGCTGTTAACCAGGAACTGACTCTGTTAAACCATCATGATCTGGACAAACGTAAGAAAGTTAAGATCAGCAAGCTCTACGAGTTTGACGGTCTGAACAAAGTTGAAGTAAAAGAGGCCACTATCGGTGCTATCGTTGCTATTTCCGGTATCGCAGATATCCATATCGGTGATACTCTCTGCGCAGGGGATAATCCGGAAGCTATTCCTTTCCAGAAGATTTCCGAGCCTACTATTGCCATGAACTTCATCGTAAATGACAGTCCGCTGGCCGGTCAGGAAGGTAAATACATTACCTCCCGTCATCTGCGTGACCGTCTCTACCGTGAGCTCAACACAGATGTCAGCCTTCGTGTAGAAGACACTGATACAACTGAGGCATTTAAAGTTTCCGGACGTGGAGAACTTCATCTGTCTGTCCTGATTGAAAACATGAGACGTGAAGGTTATGAATTCGCAGTAAGTAAACCGGAAGTTCTGTATAAAACAGACGAGCGTGGCAAGAAGCTTGAGCCTATGGAAATTGCTTATGTAGATGTTCCGGAAGAATTTTCCGGTACTGTAATCCAGAAGCTGAGCGAACGTAAAGGTGAACTGCAGGGTATGAGTACTGCCAGCGACGGCACTGTACGTCTGGAATTCCACATCCCTTCCCGTGGACTGATCGGATTCCGTGGTGAGTTCCTTACTTCCACAAAGGGTACTGGTATCATTAATACTATGTTTGACGGCTATGCACCTTATAAGGGAGATTTCCAGTACAGAAAACAGGGATCTCTGATCGCATTTGAGGCTGGTGAGGCTGTTACTTATGGCCTGTTCGCAGCTCAGGAGCGTGGTACTCTGTTTATCGGACCTGGTGCTAAGGTTTACAGTGGTATGGTTATCGGTCAGAATGGTAAGGCTGAGGATATTGAGTTGAATGTATGCAAGACTAAACATCTGACTAATACACGTTCTTCTTCTGCTGATGATGCGCTGAAATTAACTCCGCCCAGAGTTCTGAGTCTGGAACAGGCGATCGACTTTATCGATCAGGATGAACTGCTGGAGGTTACACCGGTATCTCTCCGTATCCGTAAGAGACTTCTGGATTCCAGAGAACGTAAGAGAGCAGCTTTCAGAAAAGCCTGAAACAAATAGAAACTTAAGAAAAACTAAGCCCCGCAGATTTTGCGGGGCTTAGTTTTTCTTAATCATTACCGTTCACAGTAACTCTTAATCTCCTGCAAACATAGTCAATCGGATATTCGCAATCCGCTTTCGCTACTTGCTCATAACCGAATAACTGCTTCGCAGTTTATCAGGAGGGGCTTGTACCCCTCCTGATACAAGTAAGTCCCCAACCACTGCTTATTGCTCTTCGCAACCTCCGCAGGGGACTTACTTGATTCGGTTAAAAACATAAATCCTTCTACAAATTATATTGTTATATTTTCACGAAATTTCGAGTTAGTATTCGTTAACTTTTTGCATGTTTTGTGATTGACAAATGATTAACAAAGTCATATAATAGCATCATCGAGGTTGTTAATTTATTAACGTTATTTTTTTAACTTTCTCTCAGTTGCCAACAGAAAATATATTGTTAAATTTTTCTCATATATTCTGACATTTGATATTTTATTCACATTATTTACGTGATTATTCACAATTTTCACCATAATATTTCGTTACGCTTATATTAATATTACTGTTGACCGAATAATCAGTTTATTTGTATAATAAAACCATAACAGGTCACGGTAAATACTTTTAACGAAAACACAAACAGGAGGATTCCCAAATGGCAAAAAAAGAGAACACTATTCCAACCATCATCGACACCCCTGAAGCCCTTACCGCAAAGATTGCAGCCATGAAAGAGGCACAGAAGATTTTCGCAGCATTTACCCAGGAGCAGGTAGATAAGATTTTTAAAGCTGCCGCTACTGCTGCTGACAAAGCACGTATCCCGCTTGCTAAAGATGCTGTTGAAGAAACAGGAATGGGTATTGTAGAAGATAAGGTTATCAAGAACCATTACGCAGCCGAGTATGTATACAACGCATATAAGAATACCAGAACCTGCGGTGTGATTGAAGAAGACACTGCTTACGGTATTAAGAAAATAGCTGAACCGATCGGTCTGATCGCTGCAGTTATTCCTACAACTAACCCGACGTCTACTGCAATCTTCAAAACTCTGATCGCGCTGAAAACACGTAATGCGATCATCATCAGTCCGCATCCCCGCGCAAAGAAATGTACCATTGATGCAGCAAAGGTTGTTCTGGAAGCAGCTGTAGAAGCCGGTGCACCGGAGGGAATCATCGGATGGATTGATGTTCCAAGTCTTGATCTGACAAATCAGGTTATGCGTGAAGCAGACATCATCCTTGCTACAGGTGGTCCCGGAATGGTTAAAGCTGCCTATTCTTCCGGAAAACCTGCTTTAGGTGTAGGTCCCGGAAATACTCCTGTTATCATTGATGACAGTGCAGATATCCGTCTGGCAGTTAACTCCATCATCCATTCCAAAACATTTGACAATGGTATGATCTGTGCTTCCGAACAGTCTGTAACTGTTCTTGAAAGCATTTATAAGAAAGTAAAAGAAGAATTCCTTTACAGAGGATGTTACTTCCTGAAACCGGATGAATTAGAGAAAGTAAGAAAAACTATCCTTATCAATGGCGCATTGAATGCAAAGATCGTAGGTCAGAAAGCTGCCACTATCGCTGAGATGGCCGGTGTTGCAGTTCCTCCTGAGACAAAGATTCTGATCGGTGAAGTTGAATCTGTAGACATCAGCGAAGAATTCGCACATGAGAAGCTTTCCCCTGTACTTGCCATGTACAAAGCCAAGACCTTTGACGAAGCGATTGCCAAAGCTGAACAGCTTGTAGCTGACGGCGGTTATGGACATACCTCCGCTCTCTACATTGACACAAGAGAGAAGGAAAAGATGGAAAAACATGCAGCAGCTATGAAGACCTGCCGTATCCTCATCAATACTCCATCTTCTCAGGGCGGCATCGGCGACCTTTACAACTTCAAACTTGTTCCGTCCCTGACTCTGGGCTGCGGTTCCTGGGGTGGCAACTCCGTATCTGAGAATGTAGGTGTGAAACATCTTATCAACATCAAGACCGTTGCTGAAAGGAGAGAAAATATGCTCTGGATTAGAACACCGGAAAAAGTTTATTTCAAAAAAGGCTGCCTGCCGGTTGCTCTGGATGAGCTTGGCACTGTTATGCACAAGAAACGCTGCTTTATCGTAACAGACTCTTTCCTTTATAAGAATGGATATACTAAGAAGATCGAAGATAAATTAGATCAGATGGGAATCGTACATACCTGCTTCTATGATGTAGAACCAGATCCATCTCTCGCTTCTGCAAGAGCCGGTGCTGCAGCAATGAGAATGTTCGAGCCTGACTGCATTATCGCAATGGGCGGTGGTTCCGCAATGGATGCCGGCAAGATCATGTGGGTTCTCTATGAAAATCCGGACGCCAACTTTGATGATATGGCTATGGACTTTATGGATATCCGTAAGAGAATCTTCACATTCCCGCATATGGGTAAGAAAGCTTACTTTGTAGCTGTTCCGACATCTTCCGGTACAGGTTCCGAGGTAACACCGTTTGCTATCATTACTGATAAAACTACAGGTATCAAATGGCCTCTGGCTGATTATGAATTAATGCCTGATATGGCTATTGTTGATACCGATAATATGATGAGCGCACCTAAAGGACTGACCTGTGCTTCCGGTATCGACGTTATGACTCATGCACTTGAAGCCTATGCTTCCATGATGGCGTCTGATTATACAGATGGTCTTGCATTAAATGCGATTAAACTGGTATTTAACTATCTGCCACGTGCATACAAAGATGGTTCTGATGTAGAAGCAAGACAGCATATGGCAAATGCTTCCTGCATGGCTGGTATGGCTTTCGCAAATGCTTTCCTTGGCGTAAACCACTCTCTTGCTCATAAGCTGGGAGCTTTCCATCACATTCCACATGGTATCGCAAATGCTCTGGTTCTGCTTCATGTTCTGCGCTATAATGCAGCCGAAGTTCCGGCTAAGATGGGTACCTTCCCACAGTATCAGTATCCGCACACACTTGCACGTTACGCTGAGATTGGCCGTTCTGTAGGTCTGACAGGCAAGAACGACAGCGAAGTATTTGAGAAGCTTCTCCAGAAACTGCAGGAACTGATGGATACTATTGAGATCAAACATACGATCAAAGAATACGGCGTAGACGAGAAGTACTTCCTTGAAACTCTGGACGAAATGACCGAACAGGCATTCAACGACCAGTGTACAGGTGCCAACCCGAGATATCCATTAATGTCTGAGCTGAAAGAAATCTATCTGAAAGCTTACTATGGTGAGGGAAATATTCCTGAATCCAGGAAAGCCAAAGAGAAAAAAGAAGAGAAATAAAATTTGCTGAAAATAAACCTTTTCCTTTAAAAATATAGTGTTTAAATCAACAAAATGGGGCTGTCAAAAAAAGACAGCCCCTTATTATATTATTTCTTACTGCGGTATGCTTCTGCTTCCCAATGTGTGATAAAGTATGTAATATCATCTGTCATGTGAAGCGGTCCGCCAAAGCTTTCTGAATATACTGCAAGCTTGATCGCATCTTTTACAAGAAGCTGTGCTTTTGCAGCTTTTCCCTTATCATCTTCCATAATAAAGGCACCGACTCCCTGTACCAGGATCAGTCTTGGCTCTTTGTCATTCTCTGCCATAAATTCATCCAGCGCTGCTTTTGCCTGATCAATATTTTCTACAAATAACGGATATGGTCCGCAATATACAATGTGATCCGGTGTAAACGGTTTCAGAAGGGGTGCAGCCGCTGCTTTATCTTTTACAAAGTTATCAGCTTCCGCTACAGGTACAACTTCTACCGCATGTCCCAGTAACCGGGAAAGCTTCTCTGCTGCCTGCTCTTTTTCAGGTGTAACAGCATCACTGACATCAGCAGTTCTCTTTACCTGTTTCTCTAATTTACTGATCACATCGTCAAATAACACTCCAATTTCCTCTACAGTATTTGCTGCAACGAAAATTCCGTGATTCTGGAGCAGAAGAACCTGAACATCTTTTCCGGATTCTTCTTTATAAGCATTCATTTTCTCATAACAGATACGCGCAAGTGTATAACCTGGTTTGCAGATATCGATCCAGAGTACATCTTTTCCAAGAAGCTCTTCGCTGAGTTCCTTTGCCCCTTTTCCGCAGGTCAGTCCATTGACAAGTGTAGGATGAACATGCAGTACATAAGTATAGGCAAATAAATTATGAAGCAGCGCTTCCACACTTGGACGTTTGGTTTTATCAGCATCTGTTACTGCTGCCATAACATCTGCAAGATACAGTGATTCACGTTTGACATCATCTTCAGGATAATCTGTTTTCATGATTTCATTCAAACGTGCTCTGCTCATTTCCACAAATTCCTCTGCCTTGATTGTAGCAAGCTGTGTACCGGAGCCTTTTACATACAATGTGGTGTCATCTTTTACTGAAGTATTGCCACCGCCTGCAAGAACATAAGCAGGGTTGCTTCCATAAGCATTTGACATTTTTACTAAGGTTGAAAGATCCATAATTAAAATTCCTCCCATATTTATAATAGTTTTGCTCTTTCCTATTGTACACGATATCCTACTTTTTTCCAAGTGTTATAATGTTGCTGTGAACGGAGTAAACAGTAACGTTATAATAATCCCGCAAATAATCTCATAAACAGCTGTCCCAGTCGCAGATATGCACTTCGTCCGGTACTGTACTGTTCTGTCACTTCACGGCATTCATCCATTGTTGCTGCAAGATCATTTCGGATATCCAGAACTGCCTGACAGTCCGCCATAAAGCATCCATTCTCAAAATGATGATACAGACTTCTGTAATCCAGGTTTATGGTTCCGCAGGTTGCCATACAGTCATCTGCCACACTCATCTTTGCATGACAGAAGCCAGGCGTCCACTCGTAGATACGCACCCCATGTTTCACCAGTCCATGGTAGAAGGAACGGGTAATATTGTAGATCATTTTTTTATCCGGAATACCAGGTGTAATGATCCTCACATCTACCCCTCGCTTAGCAGCCAGGCACAGGGCATGTGTCATTTCATCTGTGATGATCAGATATGGAGTCATAAACCAGCAGTATTTTTCCGCTTTGTTCGCCATACTGATATACACTTCTTCGCCTACCTGCTCATTATCCATAGGGCTGTCTGCATAGGGCTGGATAAAGCCCGTCTGCTTTGCCTGATAATCTGTACTGAGCAGAAATTTGTTAAAATCACTGTCATTTTTATCTTTGTCGCTGACAGCATTCCACATCTCCAGGAATGTCACTGTCAAAGAATGGACAGCCTCGCCTTCCAGACGGATGCCTGTATCCTTCCACTGTCCATAAGGATGTGTGAAATTAAAATACTCATTAGCAAGGTTGTACCCTCCGGTAAATCCTACTTTTCCATCAATCACTGTAATCTTGCGGTGATCCCTGTTATTCAGAAACACATTCAGGCCCGGAGTAAAGGGGTTGAATACTCTGCAGTGGATTCCAACCTTTTCCATCTTCTTGATAAAATCTGTGTTGATAAATCCAATGGAACCCATATCATCATAAAATACCCTGACATCCACTCCCGCCTTTACGCGGTCCTCCAGAACACTCTGGATTTTATGCCAGGCCTGTGCATCCTCGATGGCATGGTATTCCATAAAAATAAATTTCTCTGCCTTTGCCAGATCTTCCAGCTGAGCCTCCAGTCCTTTAACTGCCTCATCATAATAAATAACGTCCGTATTCTGATAAACCGGATAGGAGGCATTTCTCTGTATATAATCAGCGATATTGCCTGCCTTCGGAATCTTTCTGCCAAGCGTTTCCCTGCACTCACTGTCATTGGGAAGCAACGGCAGAAGTTCCCTGTCAATCTGGGCATAGCGCTCTCTCATTTTGAGGGTACCGCCGTTAAGACCAATCAGTAAATATAATCCCACTCCCATAATAGGGAATACAAGGATCAAAATAACCCATGGCATCTTCATAGATGAAGTCTGGTCTGACGCATACAACTTAAGAACCAGTACACCTGCAAGAAGCCTTGTCATCAGATTGATAATCTCCGCATATTGATTCAGCTTTGTAATCATAACAATGATAAAAGCTGCTTCCAACAAAATACATACCGCGGAAAAACATAATCGTTTTACACCATTTTTCGTTTTCGCCCTGCCTTCCAGAGTATCCTGTTTCATGTTCTTTCTCTCCCCTC
Organism: Blautia sp. HCN-1074; assembly: GCF_037890165.1. NCBI lineage: Bacteria > Bacillati > Bacillota > Clostridia > Lachnospirales > Lachnospiraceae > Blautia > Blautia sp. HCN-1074. The sequence continues at coordinate 15,730 of NZ_JBBKBP010000011.1, read as the reverse complement.
TGCCAATTATTTAGAAAAGTCTTTCCTGATTATTCTGCCAAGCCTGTCCAGATCCTCATTGTCAGGGTGAGATAACGCCCTGTCAAAATTCTCGATCAGTTCATCCAGGTTTGGTGCATGATCCGGCTTCTCCTTCATCTTTACGTATCTGTCCCTGACTGACTGGGGCATTTTCCCCTGACACATAAATTCTCCCATCACTGTATTACTCTCATCCACAGATTCCTTAACTTTCCCGAGAACCTGCTGAAAATAGGCTTCACTGCCTCCGAAACCTGCTGTTCCAAACAGAAAGATTTTCTTGTTTTTCAGACTCTTTAACAGTTCAAGTGTTGCAGGATCTGCATTCCCTATGTCTGTCCAAAATCCAATGTATAATATATCGGATGTGAGAGCCTTCGCTCCTTCTGTCCCAAAATAATCGCAGTTTTCCTCAGGCAGTACCTCCCTGATCTTCTCTGCAAGCTTCTTTGTGTTCCCTGTTTTACTACTGTATAAAATTGAATATCTTTGTTCTCCCATGCTGTCCTGCTCCTTTTTTATTTTATGCACTCTCAGAGTCTTCCTTGTGTTTGCTTCTGTAAAAAGATTCCGAGAGTACATTTTTATCTGCGTTATTTATATCAGTTATAACTCTTCACCAGACACTCCATCCCGGAACATTTTCAGCAGCTCTTCCATACTTTCTCTCAGCTTCTCATTCTTATTATACTGGACCAGTACCACTGTAACAATGGCAGACAGAATTATGCATCTGCGGATCAGTTTTCGAATACGGATACATCTCTTTACATCTTTTCTTCCCTTTTCATAGAGCTTCTCTGCCATCCTGTCAGCTCTGGCATCTTTGCAGGCAATATAATCATCAATCACCTGCTTATCCTCCTCACAGATATCCAGATTCTCATACTGACTCCTCAGCTCCTCAAGTTCTGCATTATTCTGTCTGATCATTGTATCTTTGCGGTTAATTCTCTCAGCTGCACTCCGGCTCATTCTCTCTGTTCGTTTATTCATGATAAAAACTCCTTTCGTTTATTTTTTATTATCTCCTATTTTAAACTTTTCTCAGGCTTTTCTCAATAAAATATTGAAAACAAAAAGCACCTGCTTTAACAGATGCTTTTTCTCGCTTTATTTTACAATAACCCCATCTTCATCCCACAGGTCATGCCAGTCCTTTGCGCCTTCCCACAGGAACACCTGACCTTTGACAAGTCGGTTTCCTTTTTCCAGGGTAGCGATCTTGGCCATTTCTTCATCAGTCAGGGGATCTTCTGTTACACATTTCAGGTTACTTACATAGTTATGTACAGAAAATGGAATGGAGATTTCCCCTCTCTGATGGGCCCATTTCAGGGCAATCAATGCCGGATGTACTCCATGCGCTTTGGCAATCTCCTGCATTTCTGGGGTCTGCATATCAGCCACATCCTCCGGGCAGATATCTCTTTCCGGTCTTCTTGGAGAACCAAGGGGCATATATCCTACCGGCTGGATGTTATGAGCAATCAGATAATCATACTGTTCCTGCTGCTGGAAACATGGATGCAGCTCCAGTTCACATGCCGCCGGTTTGATCTTCATTAACGGAAGAACTGCTTCCAGTTTCGGAATAGTCATATTGGAAATACCGATATAGCGGATCTTACCTTTTTCTACCAGTTTCTCACACTGACGATAGGTATCCATAAATTCCTCCACACTGAAAGGTCTGGATTCCGGATTTCTGGAATCTACATCACAGAATGGTGCATGGTAGTTCGGGAATGGCCAGTGGATAAAATACAGATCCACATAGTCACACTGAAGATCCTGAATGCTTCTGGTGCAGGCTTCTTCTACCTTTCTATGCATGTCATTCCATACCTTTGTCATAATGAAAAGATCTTTTCTTTCTACTACCCCTTCATCAAAAGCTGCCTTGAAAACTTCACCAATCTGATGCTCATTTCCATAGCATGCTGCACAGTCAAACATACGATATCCGCTGCGGATCGCACCCGCCACAGCCTCAGATACTTCTTCTGCACTTACACGGTCAGAACCAAAGGTTCCCATACCCATACAAGGTACTTTTTCTCCTGACGGAAGCGTTACCTTTGGCACAACTTTCGGATCAACAACCTCTTCCTCATTTGACAAAAGAATTTTTCCTTTTACAAGTCCAGGTGTTTTAAATAACTGGAATGCTTCCTGTGCCTGACTCATTGGAATTTTTTTGTAGATAAATCCAGGATCAAATTTCAGCTGACCTGTTGCAAAATAATGTGCAGTCAGATCCCATTCGCGTCCCGGATAAGGTGCGCTGTAAGACATCCAGGAACCGGTCAGTTTAAATTCTTTACGATTCATATTTTCCCACTGTGCCGGTGTAAATGTCAGATTCTCATGAGGGGTTCCGATAAAGCAGACATGTGCTTTGTTTGCAGCCAGCTCAAATGCCATATGCATGGTTGGAACCTGTCCTGCGGTCTCAAAGACAAAACCATAACCCTTACCGCCTGTGATCGCCATAGCCTTTTCCATATATCCTTCGTCTCTGGTATTGATGACTTCATCTGCACCAAGGCGTTTCGCCAGCTCAAGGCGTTCCTCACTAATATCAAAAACTACCACTTTCTTGGAACCAAAGATCTTGGTCCACTGCATGGTAAACATTCCAACTGTACCACCGCCAAGAATTGCGACATACTCGCCACCGTGGTAATCATTCTGGAATACACCGTGGATTGCAACAGTTGCAGGCTCAAACATAGCTCCCTGCTCATATGGAACACTGCTTTCAAAAGGAACAGCGTTCTGCTCCGGAACAACCACATAGTCTGCGTTACTTCCCTGCTGTCTGGAGCCTATGAAGCTGTAGTGCTTACAGAGAGAGAAATTTCCCTGCTGACAGTCATCACATTTCATACATGGAAGAAGCGGTGCACCGGAAACACGGTCTCCCACTTTTACCTTAGTCACACCTTCCCCCACTTCCACTACATCTCCGGAAAACTCATGTCCAAGTACGATTGGATAAAAATGGACCCCATGATTCAGGACACGCGGAATGTCTGAGCCACAGATACCAGAATATCTGACACGTATCTTAACAGTTCCTTTGGTCACCTTAGGTTCTTCGATTTCCTGATACTGTACATCTTCATTTGCAACTACCACTGCTGCTTTCATAATATATTTCTCCTTTCATGAATTCTGCTTTTTATTTTGCAGTCATTATGTGTGCCAGAGACTTATAAAGTTCCATATAAGTCTCAAAAGTTTTGTCATAAACTGCTTTGTTCTTCGGATCCGGTTCATGGCGGCGGGTCTCTTTGACCGTAAGTGAAACTGCTTCCTCATAATCTTTGTAAAAACCTACTCCCACCCCTGCCAGAAGTGCCGCACCAAGGGTGGTTGCCGTATCAGATGCCGGTACTATGATCGGTTTTCCTGTAATATCGGATTTGATCTGTGTCCAGAGCAGGGAATTGGCAGAACCTCCCATAGCTCTCAATACATCTGCCTCTGCCCCTGCTTCCCTGGCCACTTCAAGATTGTGCCGCAGGGAAAGCGCCACCCCTTCCATACAGGCACGGACCATATGTCCTTTTGTTTTTGCAAAATCCAGTCCATAGAAAACACCCTTTGCATATGGATTCCAGATAGGAGAACGCTCCCCGGACATATATGGAAGAAATACCATTCCATCGCAGCCTGGCCCAACTTTTTCTGCAATCTTATTGAGCTGATTCAGAGATGAGACACCTGTCTGTTCTTTCATCATCCGTTCATAATCTGCAAATTCACGTTCAAACCAGCGCATTACACCGCCGCCTCCGGTGGTTCCTCCCTGAAGAAGCCATTTGCCCGGGACAACATGATAGCTCAGGATCAGCCTCGGATCAGCCTTATATTCCTCTGTACAAATACTCATTCCTCCGGCCTGTCCACCCTGTTCCTGTGTTTCACCGGAATGGATCACACCTGCACCAAGAGTTCCGCAAGCCGCATCAAGTCCACCGGCAACTACGGGAATTCCTTCTACAAGTCCACACTCTGCAGCTGCCTTCCCGGTAACTGTTCCAACCACATGGTCACAATCACAGATTTCCGGAAGAAATTCCATGGGGATTCCAAGACGTTCACACATTTTTTCATCCCAGCATCCCTTCTTCATATTGAAACAATGCAATCCATATCCCTGTGACACATCCTGGGTAACCGCACCTGTCAGTTTAAATGCAATGTAGCTGTTGGACTGAAGGATTTTGTAGATTTTTGCGTATACCTCCGGAAGATTTTCTTTATACCAGAGGATCTTTGCAGTAGAATAAGAAGGCTGAAGAGAATTTCCCGCCACCTCAAAAATCTCCTCCTGTCCAATCTCCTGATTCAGTCTGTCACAAATAGACTGTGCTCTCGTATCCATCCAGATTGGTGTATTGGCCAGCACGTTTCCCTCTCTGTCAATTGGGATTGCAGACCAGCTCTGACCATCGATCCCGATTCCTGCAATCTCATCTGCAGTGATATCTGCCTTCTGTATGGTTTCCTTTGTTGCCCGGCAGACTGCATCCCACCATTCCTCAGGGTTCTGCTCTGCCCATCCCTCATGTGGATAATATACCGGATAATCACCACTGGCTGCTGCAAGAACTTTTCCATTCCTGTCAAATACCGCAACCTTGCAGGCACTTGTTCCGATATCAATCCCCAATAAATATGATTTCATCATTTTGCTGCTCCCATGATTCTATTTTATCTGTTCAGAATACTTACAGATTTTCCTTCCATAATCTCTGTCTGAAGTTTCTCCATAAAAGGTTCCTCAGATCTTTCTTCTTTCTTTTCAAGATGCTCCAGAATAATCCTTGCAATCTCTTTGGCAATCCTGTCGGTGGGCTGTGATACGATCGTCAGCTTGGGACGGCACGCCCTTGCAAACTGAAGATTATCAAACCCTATCATAGAAAGCTGCTCCGGAATCTGTATTCCCAGTTCATTGACTCCGATCATTGCACCCATTGTCATTTCATAGTTGGTCACAAAAACCGCTGTCATATCCGGATTCTCCCGGACAAGCTGTTCCAGGCCTCTGACACCTCCCTGGATCGTATAGTCACCACGATATACCAGGGAATTTTTTATGGAAATTCCAGCTTTTTTAAGAGCTGTATAATATCCTTCCAAACGTTCCTCTGCTGTAAAAATCCCCTCAGGGCCACCTATAATTCCAATTTTTCTATGCCCTTTTTCTATAAAAAGCTGCATCGCATCCTCTGCCGCTTTTTTGTTATCCACCAGAACACTGTCACAGGGAATTCCCTGAATCTTACGGTCTATCAGCACGATCGGCTTTCCTGTTTTCTGGAATCTCTTCAGATGTGCCCCTGTTTCATCCACCGGCATATTAATGATTCCATCCACCCTGCGGCGGATCAGGAACTCCACTGCCTCCTGCTCCAGCTTCTTATCTGTACGACAATCACAGACGATGGTTGCATAACCGTGACTTCTGAGAATATCTTCCATCCCTGTTATAATCTCGGCACAGAATATATTATTCAGCTCCGGGATTACAACGCCTATGGTCTTTGTCGCATTTGTCTTAAGCCCTCTGGCAACTTCATTGACCTCATAATGAAGTTCCTCAATAGCCTTTTCAATTTTTACTCTGTTTTTTTCCCTGACGTTTCCCCCATTAAAATAGGAAGAGATTGTAGCCAGTCCAAGTCCTGTCAGTCTGGCTATATCTTTCATTGTTGCCGCCATTTTATTTCTCTGCCTTGCCGTCACATCCGCAGACTTTCATTCTTGCCATTACCAGTTCCTTCACTGCTGCGATAGCAGTTTTTCCATATGCTTTCGGATCAATGGTGTCTGGTTTTTCTGCAAGAAGCTCTTTGACTGCCTTGGAATATGCTGCACGAAGCTCTGTAGCAAAATTCACTTTACAGATACCACGTTTTACACAGTCCCTGACATCCTCATCACTTAAACCAGATGCACCGTGAAGTACAAGCGGAATATCTACAACCTGGCGGATCTCACTGAGACGTTCCTTATCAAGAACGGGAGTTCCTACATAGAAGCCATGTGCAGTTCCGATGGCAACAGCAAGGGAAGTAACTCCTGTACGTTCAACGAACTCCTTTGCCTCCTGAGGATCTGTATTTGTGTCTGCCTCAGCCTCCAGATCATCCTCTTTGCCACCAACCTTGCCAAGCTCAGCTTCGCATGGAATATCCAGTGCTTTTGCAACATCTGCCACACGTTTTGTCTCTGCAATATTAGCCTCAAAATCCAGCTTGGAGCCATCGATCATAACAGAAGTATAACCTGCATGCATTGCCTGCATAGCAAGTTCAAAGCTACTGCCGTGATCCAGATGCATACATACCGGAACAGATGCTTTCTCAGCCTCTGCTGCAACGATCGCTGCATAAGTTTCTACTGTTCCATATTTCACTGTAGATGGTGTTGTCTGGATCATAACCGGCGCTTTCAGTTCCTCCGCAGCCTGGATGATCGCTTTCACCATCTCCATATTCTCCGCATTAAATGCACCTACTGCATAACCGCCTTTCTGAGCCTTTGTCAGCATTTCTTTTGATGTTACAAGTGGCATAACGATTTCCTCCTCATAATTAATGATGTATATTTTTTGTTCTGATTACTACAGTGCAGGAAACGCTCTCGAAACCGAAACGTTTCTGTTTTAGTCGATTATATCTCTTACTTAAACTTCTGTCAAGTATGATTCGTTATCTATAGCAATCCTCGTAAATAATGGTTACTGTTCACTCCGTTCTCAGTAACACGCTTCGCGATGCACAGGATTTATGCTAATCGCATAAATCCGCGCCGTATATCTCGGGATTTTGGCATATTCATGCCAAAACACCTCGCGGAATAGTAGCGTGTGAACAGTAACAAATAATGAATTTAAGAGGATTGCTATATAACTGATGCGTTGCACAACGACAGAATTTTAAACTTTTCTCAGGCTTTTCTCAATAAAATATTGAAAACAAAAAGCACCTGCTTTAACAGATGCTTTTTCTCGCTGAATTTAACCGCCTGACTTTATAAATACTGGCCGAACTCAACCTTCTCTTTATTCGGTCCCTCAATTGTAAAGAACTTTACCCCGTTTTCCCAGAAGGGAAGAACATGAACAATATCATTAGTTGGAATTCCAATATGCTGAATTCCATTCAGCTGTTCTTTAAAATCCATTTCTTATCCTCCTTACGCAAAACAGGCTGATCACAATTGCACAGATGCACGTACCAATGCTGTGATCAGAAAGACTACCAGCACCAGAAGAAGACCTCTCTTCTCAAGTGCCTGTCCGATTATATCACCCATACCGCAGTCCTGCAATACCCAACGGATAATTCCTCCGCCTGTAATAGCAAGCAGAATCTATCACTTTCATTTTCCTCCTGATAGTCCGTTATAATATTCATCTGATGAAAATCATCCGACATATTTATGTATTGTTGCTCTTACAGCCCCAGGTCCTGCGATCATCTCACGGAACATATCCTCAACCTTCTCTCCTACACCATCTTTGTAAAGGTCAGTGAAGAACAGACGCTCATTGGAAAGAATTGGTTTTAACTGATCTTTGAATGTTTCAGGTTTGCCTACTACAATATCCTTAAACTGTTCCTGCAGTTCCTCATTCATTGGGTCCGGTGCAAGTTCAAATTTATTTCCTTCATCATCTACACCAAGCATATATCTGAGCCATCCTGCAATTCCCAGAGGAATAGCTGTCAGTCTGGAAGCATCTCCGAATTTCTGTACATATGCTTTGATTGTTTCGCCGAAACGGATACCAACCATCTGAGATACATCTACTGCCAGACGAAGGTTTGTGTCTCCCAGATATTCATTTGGAAAACGATCGTTAAAAAGCTCATCAACAAATGCCTGGGGAGAAAGGATTCCAGGGTCAGCAACTACCGGAAGACCTTCATCATAAGCAATCATACGTGCCATTTTCATCATATCTTCATTTGTATTAAGCATATGCGCAAACAGATCATATCCAAGAACTACTCCCAGCGGACCTGTAGCAGAATGAACCGGATTCAGACATACTGTTACTTTCATACGTTCAGAAAGGTTAACTGTATTTCTGTCTGCCATATATACGCCAAAACCTTTTTCCAGAGCCGGACGTCCGTTAGGGAAGCTGTCCTCTATTACCAGATACTGCGGTTTCTCAGCATTGACAAATGGTGCAATGTATGTCTTCTTACCTGTGATCACCGGCTGCATGTTCTCAACACCCAGCTTTTCAAGATCTGCTGCGATCTGCTCGCTTGGACGAGGTGTGATCTTATCAATCATTGTCCATGGAAAAGCAACAACTTTTTCATCGCTTACATAGTTTACAAATCCCTCATCAACAAATCCGGCTTTCTTCCACTCTTCTGTCATTGTCAATACTGACTCGCGAAGCTTTGCACCGTTCTGTGAGCAGTTATCCATGGAAACCAGTGCGATGGGATATTCACCGGCTTTATATCTTTCATAAAGCATTGCAACCAGAACTGCCATGGCACCAGCCGCTTTATCCGGACCATTCTTGATATCTGCTTCTACAAACGGGAACCATGTTCCGTCAGCTTTCTGTAATGCATAGCCTTTCTCTGTGATCGTAAAGGAAACCATCTGCAGGGATTTGCTTGTGAAGATTTCTTTCAGGCGTTTCCACTGTGCTGCATTAGAAGACTGTGCCTTCACTGCTTCTGCAAAAGCTCCGACTACTTTATACTCACGGGTTCCATCCCCATGCAGGATCACGCTTAATCCCAGATTGTCATATGGATCATAAATCTTGTCTGCTACATCATAATCAAAGGTTTCCACACAGGTAATCCCACGATCCAGAACTCCCTCTTCCAGAAGACCATCTGCAATTCCACCGATAAATACGCGGAAAATATTTCCGATACCAAAATGAACCCATACCGGATTCTCCTTTGCTTTCTCAGAGGCAGCCTCTACATCATAACCCGGAAGAGCGATCCCTGCCTTTTTCCATGCTTCCTGTTCCTTGATTCCATTGATTGATAATTTCATGTTATATACTCCTTGTTCGTCTTATTCGATACTTATTGTTTGTTGTTATGTTTTTTACTTACGTTTATACTTTAACTGTAAGTTGAGTATATATCTCTTTATTTAAAAAATCCATTGACAGAAATTCTAATTTTCAAATGACTTTTTTGTTTATTTTTACTATAGGTATTAACAAGTTGATTCGTTACTGTTCACACCGGATATTTTTATTGTTTTTTTTTCGTTGTATGCTACAATAAATCTGAAACTTAACATTATCTTATAACATAATCAGGAGAATATTATGAGTGAAAAGGGATTGACCAACATTAGTCTCAAGAAAATAAATAAGTCAAAGGTTTACCAGTACATTTACAGAAAAAAAATGACCTCCAAGCTGCAGATCGTTCAGGAACTGCAGATGGGTTTATCCACTGTCAGCCAGAACCTGAATCTCCTGGAGCAGGAAGGTCTTATAGAAAAAAATGGTTTCTTTGAATCCACAGGTGGAAGAAAGGCAAACGCCCTTCAGATTGTATCAGATTTTAAAATTTCCATTGGTATCGGTATTTTAAAAGGGATGTTTCATATTACTGCTGTAGACCTGTATGGAAATGCTTTCTATACAGACACCATTCCACTTCCATATTCCAATACACCGGATTACTATAAGCAGGTTACTGACGCAGTAAAGGAATTCATCTCATCGCGCCAGTACGACAATGACAAAGTTCTTGGCATTTCCATTGCCACACAGGGTATCACATCCCCGGATCATACCACTGTACTATATGGAGATATCATGGATAACGCTGGCATGAAACTGGATGATTTTTCCAGATATCTTCCTTATCCCTGTTATCTGGAACATGATTCGAAATCAGCTGCGTTCCTTGAATTATGGAATCATCCGGAGCTTGACAGTGCTGTTATCATCCTGCTGAACCGAAATCTGGGCGGCGGCATCATTACCAATCATCAGATTCATCAGGGAATCTCCATGCACAGCGGAACTCTTGAACATATGTGCATTAATCCCGATGGTCCGCTTTGCTATTGCGGCAGCCGCGGCTGCCTGGAAACCTACTGCTCTGCCAATGCACTGGAACAGGCTGCAGGCATGCCTTCCAAAGAATTTTTCCCTCTTCTGCGCGAAAAAAAATCTCCCCAGATCATACAGATCTGGAAAGATTATTTAAACCATCTGGCATTTGCCATGAAAAATCTTAACCTTATTATTGATGCACCGATCATCCTCAGCGGATATCTGGCACCTTATTTTACAGAAGAAGATATTGAATATCTGACAGAACATCTCCATACAGCCGCAGCATTCATACTGGATAAAACTCAGATCCTGGTCGGTACCAACGGACAATATACACCGGCAATCGGAGCGGCTCTGCATTATGTAGAGAAATTTATTCAATCTGTTTAACCATAGCAATCTGCTTCTCTACACCAATTAACTGCTCCACAGTTTATCAGAAGGAGGCTTGCACTCCTCCTGATACAGGTAAGTCTCCTCCCACTGCTGTTATATGCTACCTGTCTGCTTTATGTAAGAAATTCTTCTCTTCACTATTCTGTTTCATGTTTATCTGCATTTTTTTGCATCTCATATTCTTCCCGGTTTGTGCGAGCTGCGATTATTCGGGCGGCAAATAAGCAGAGCATAATTACAGCTATAATCAGAATAAAAACTATACTCTCCGTCATATTATCAATATCCCAGAAACTGATTATGGAATTTCCAAAAATGCAGGCTAAAGTAAATGCTTCAACAATACACTCAAGCCACATAATGGAACTACGGTAATTTTTCCCAGGCAGATTGCGGTCGAAGTATGCCATGACACCAAAAGTGATCAGGGCTGCTGCAAGCAAAATCCATTTTATGGGTACAGGACCTATCTTCCATGAAATATGAATGCCCCAAATACCGAAACCAATGCCTCCCAATATAATCGTTACCAGACCCAGAAGATAAATTCCTATCTGGAAACCTCTCAGACGTTTCTCTCCAATGTACTGGATCAACAGTCGTTCGGTTTCTCTTTTGTAATCTTCTGGTTCTATTTTCTTTCCAGACAGGAGTTCGCTGACAGTGATGTCAAATGTTTCGCATAGAGCTTCAAGAAGGGTGATGTCAGGGAATGATCTTCCATTTTCCCACTTAGAAACTGCCTTATCTGTGACTCCCATTTTCTCGCCCAGCTCTTTTTGTGTCCAGTTATGTTCTTTGCGGCACTGTGCAATGAATGCTCCAACTTTCTGTGTGTCTACCATAGTATGCTCTCCCTTGTACGTCTTTCTTGTACTTTTGTTACTTTAATTATGTCATAGACCATGGGGAAAGTCACCCTACTGCTGGTAGAATTGGCATTTATACTTTGTAAAGTCTACTTCAGTGCTGTCAGAATCCCCATTGCATTGTCATAATCTTTCTCTCCGACCATGATTTCATACAATGTTTTATCTGTTCCAAAGTTCCCACCCATGCTGCGGACGATTCCCCTGCCCGGGGCTGTCATTTTTTCTTCGTGGTTGACTCTCTTTGTTTTGTATTTGATTTTCTCTGAATCTAAGGCTTTACAATACTGCTCATATTTATCTCTGGATGCACCGAGATAAACTGTTCTGCTGTCGAATAACATAATTGTTTCCTCCTTTAGGTGTTATGTTTGCAGGGTGTTATGTTTGCAGAGTGTTGTGTTTGCACAATTTCCAACCTGCAATAGCTGATTCAGGATACAGAAAGAACCTCTGCATAAATATATTTGATTTACAAAAAACAGCAGACATCTGTTTCCAGATCATCTGCTGTCATTATATCATATACATTTACTGTTTTGTAGTATAAAAGTATTATTCTACTTCTTCCGGTTCCATGCTTCGCATGTGTTCCTCGTTCTTTACGATTTCATACTTCTGGCGATATTCCTTGAAGTATGTATAATATTCCACGCTGTCAGATGGGTAAATCTTGGAATCATGGATATGCATATCCGGATTCTCGTCTCCACTCTTAAGGAGAGCTACCATTGCACTTGCACAATGTGCTGCAATACGATTGAAGCTGTTGAGAATGTCTGTATATACAGTTCCCTCTTCCAGTCCGCAATTGCCATTACTCAGACGCTCTACATGATGCATCTTCAGCTCATTGCATAAGGATGTGATAATCATTCCAAGCGGTGCAACTCTCTGAGCCATTTCCTTGTCATCATTGAGAAACGCACGGCAGGTAAGGTTGATCTCCTCACGAACTGCTTCCATTACTACATTCAGCTCATCCCAGGCTTCCTGTGAGAAATTGGTGTGATTATCATGCATTTCGCTGGACATATAGGCAATGTAGGATGCATGGTCACCGATTCTCTCAAAGTCATTGATGGTATGAAGATAAAGGGAAGCCTGCTTTGTCTGGGCGCTGTTCATCTCATGCTTTGTCAGCTTCATCAGATAGTCACCAAGACGGCTCTCATATTTATCAATCAGGTTCTCTTTTCTCTGTACCTTGTCAAATTTATCCTGCTGATATTCGTTCAGAAGGTTCATGGCACGGTTAACATTCTTACGAAGCTTCTTCGCCATACCGCTCATGGCACGATGGCACTGTCCAATAGCAAGTGCCGGGTAGTTCAGGAGACGTTCTTCCAGAAGGTCGAAGTCCGCCTCGTCTTCCAATTCCTCTGCACTGTCTTTCACAAGCCAGCACACCAGCTGTTCAATCTTCGGTATAAATGGGAAGAGAACACATACTGTTGCCACACGGAATACAGTATTCAGTAAAGCAATGGAAACCGGTGACATGATCATATCCATAAATCCGAAATGTACGATAGCATTTACCGTATAGAAGATCACAGACCAGAGTATCAGGCCAAACAGGTCATTGATCAGGTAAACAAGTGCTGTACGTTTACCATTTTTATTCGCGCCGATGGCTGAGATCAGAACCGGACAGGCAGCACCTACACCGATACCGAGAACGATCGGGAATGCACTGGAGAATGTCAGGATGCCTGTTACAGATAATGCCTGCAGCACACCGACTGTTGCAGATGCACTCTGAAGCACTGCTGTAAATGCGATACCTACCAGAATACCGATCAATGGATTGGAAAACATGGTCAGCATGTTTGTAAAGGTCGGACTGTCTTTCAGCGGTGAAACAGCGCCACTCATTGTCTGCATACCTGTCATCAGGATTGCAAAACCAAGCATGATATTACCGATATTTTTATGCACGGAGCGCTTACATGCCATACGAAGGATAATACCAATAATCGCTACTACTGCTGAAATTGTTGCAGTGGATAAAATCTTAGCAATTCCATTCTTTCCATCAATATAAGAAAGACAGAGAATCCACCCGGTAATACTGGTTCCAATGTTAGCTCCCATGATAATACCAATGGCCTGCTTCAGCTTCATCATACCTGAATTAACGAAACCAATGACCATAACGGTTGTGGCAGAAGAAGACTGGATCACGCTGGTAACACCAGTACCCAGAGCAACTCCTTTCAGCGGTGTGTTTGTCATTCGATACAGGAAAGCTTCCAGCTTATTTCCGGCAACCATTTTCAGGCCATCGCCCATCAATGACATACCAAACAGAAATAATGCCACTCCACTCAGCAATGACAATATCATTGAAAAAATTCCCATTATTTTCTCCTTTGTCGTCTGCCTGATTTCCATCCTCATCCCAGGAAATCGGCGCATAATGTAAGCAGGTTATTTTACCTGTTTCTAATCAGAATTTAACCTGCTTTTTACTTTTCCATTCTTATTATGTCACGTTCGGGAGATTATTACAATAATTGTTTTTTCAAAAATTGCATTTTTTCCATAGCGTTTAAAATGCTGTCTTTTTTTTCCTGAATTTTTTTGCAATTTTCATAAAATTTTCCAGCATGATTCAAAACATATCAGAACATGCCGGAAAATAACATACAATAAATCGGACAGCAAAAGAACATGACCCTCATCCGATTAATCATTAAGCCGACCTTGGCAGACTGCTCATTGCCGCTCCTGTCGCAGCTTCCTCCTCACATTCTGCCAGAACAAGTTCTGCCTTGAACATATCCTCAATAATTTCACACAGTACCAGATTTTTTCTGTTAAAGGCATCTGATCTTCATCGTTGTTGTCCCAATATCAATCCCCGCCGTTTTCACAGTCCAAACTCTTCTGCCAGTTTCTTAAACTCTGGCAGAGAATTAATGATCGTATCATAAGATACGCAATAAGCCAGTCTCACATAACCCGGGCAGGCAAAGGAACTTCCCGGAACCATAAGGATATTATATTTCTTTCCAGCTTCGCAGAACGCTTTTTCATCTGCTATCGGAGATTTCACGAAAAGGTAGAATGCGCCTTGCGGTTTAATGCACTCGAATCCGCATTCCTTCAGTCCGTTATATAATGCCAGACGGTTCTTGTCATATGCAGCTACATCCACTTCTGCATCTACACATTTAGCAATCACCTTCTGCATCAGGGATGGGGCGTTGACACATCCGATAGTACGGTTGGCAATAGCCGCAGCAGTGATAAGTTCTTCACTGCCATCTGCTTCATCCGGAATTACCAGATAACCGATACGCTCTCCCGGAAGGGACAGAGATTTACTGTAAGAATAACCAACAATAGTATTGTCGTAGTATTTTGTCAGATACGGAACTTCTACACCGTCATAAGCCAGCTCTCTGTATGGCTCGTCAGAGATCAGGTAAATTACACTGCCAAATTCCTTCTGTTTTTTCTCAAGAATTGCTGCCAGCTTCTTAATAGTTTCTTCGGAATATACAACACCAGTGGGGTTGTGAGGTGTATTTACGATCACTGCCCTTGTCTTTGCTGTAATCTTCTGCTCAAACTCCTCAAGATTCGGCTGAAATGTGGTGGTATCCGGAGAGATTTCCACAAGCTTGCCATCAAAATTGCGCACATATGCACCATATTCCAGAAAGTATGGTGCAAAAACAATCACTTCTTCCTCAGGATTCAGGATTGTCTTGAAAATCACATTCAGACCGCTGGCTGCCCCAACCGTCATAATCAGATTCTTTGCCGCAAATTTAGTTCCAAAGCGGCGGTTCAAAGATTCTGCGATCGTCTGGCGCACATCCTCAAATCCCGCATTACTCATATAACCATGAAGCACTGTCGGCTCCACTTCGTTCACCAGATCAATAATAGCCTCCTTCACACACTCCGGTGCCGGAACACTGGGATTCCCAAGGCTGAAATCATAAACTTTGTCCGCACCGTAAATGGCCCTGAGACGGTTTCCCTCCTCAAACATCATACGGATGGCTGAATTATTTTTTACATAAGGTTTCATTTTTTCTGCTATCATAACACATTCGCTCCTGTTCAAATAATCCCGGTGGCAAACCACCGAAATTCAGAATAATATTGCAACTGTCCAATTTCTCTTGCAGTGCATAATTTATCTCTATTTTAACCTTATCATGGTAAAGTGTCAATGTGCGACAATATACTATATTCCATCTTTTTAACTGAAGCCAAGTGGATAAGATCATCCACTTCGCTACACAGTTATTCAGAAGGAATGTTTGCGCTCCTCCAGTAACAAAATGTCAATCGTTTTTTAATCACCTTTTCCCGAAAATGGGCAAAAAAA
>NZ_JBBKBP010000010.1:0-131675 GCF_037890165.1 Blautia sp. HCN-1074 | reverse complement strand
CATTCTGTAAACATATGTTCTTTTTTTAACAAAAAAATTGCGCGTCTAACTCATCACTGAAGTAACGAGAATGCGACGCGCGGTCATTCAACTTTCTCTTAGCGCCTCTTCTCTTGAAGAATTCAGAGATAATATGTAACATTTCTTTACAAGTCAAAACTGGAAACAAACTTAAGTAAATAAAAAATGTTTCCAGTTTTCCCTTTCTCATATTTATTTAAAAATATATAAATCACAACATTTTTATAAAATTCTACGCTCATCTCGAGCAAAGTTTCTCATTAACTATCAATTTATAGAAGCAAAAGAACTCTTTTTAATACCCTTCCCATCCATTATATTGTTTTTTATAAACCTCTGTGCTACAATGCCTGCAGATATCTTCAAAACAATGCTTTTACATTTATAATCACTCGAAAGGAATCAAAAAATGGAATTATTAAATGGACGTCCTGCCACTAACGTTGGACGATTAGAAAAAGAAATACGTGTTTACGATTTATTAGACTCTCTTGGTATCTCCTATGGCCGGATAGATCACGAGGCAGCAATGACTATTGAAGCATGCCAGGATATAGACGCATTATTCGGAACACATATGTGCAAGAACCTCTTCCTGTGCAACAGACAGGAGACAGACTTCTATCTCCTGCTGATGCCAGGAGACAAGAAATTTAAAACAAAAGAACTCTCCTCTCAGATAAACACCGCCCGGCTCTCCTTTGCTAACGAGAAATATATGGAAGAATTACTGGATATCACTCCGGGTTCTGTAAGCGTTATGGGACTGATGAACGACAAGGACAATAAGGTACAACTCCTGATTGATGAAGATCTTTTGAACCAGGCTTATCTTGGCTGCCATCCATGTATCAACACTTCCAGCCTCCGTATAAAGACAGATGATATTTTAAATGTATTTCTCCCTGCCGTTCATCATCAGGCACGTTATGTGAAATTACTTGGGGAATAATCTATCAAAAAACTGCCTGATAAAAATTACCAAGATTATCCTTCCTGTCATATACACAGACAAAGAAAAACTGCTATATCAAACATTTCCTGATATATGTTTCTTTGAATAACAAGCCAAATATATCATTCTTGTTTCTATAGCAGTTTTTAGTTCGTCCCTGTCTTTATATTCTTTCGGTAACTCTCGAAATATTTTTTATTCTATTACTTTATACACAACAGTTCCAAATGCAGGAAGTGTACATCTTCCTGTTGCTTCTGTTTTATCATAAAGTGCGATCATTGGTTTCTGAAGTGTATATTCAATCTTTTCAGCCTGGTAGTTTAATACAAAAATGTATTTCTCTCCATCCTTCTCACGCATAATCACTTCCGCTGTTTCCGGAGCTTCAATATATTCTTTAAATGGCTCTTTAATCTTCAGATAATCAAACAATGCTTCAGTATTTTCCTTATTGAAAGTTGCACCCAGATGGAGTACCTGTCCTTTGCCAACTGCATGGCAGGTAAGCGCAGAATTTCCTTCATAATAACTGTTTCCATAGACGGCCAGTGTTTTTGTGCCTTCCAGCGGTGTAATGATATCATTAAATACTGGCATTGGTATTTTCTTATCGCTAAACTCTGCAAATACCTCGTCTTCTGCAGGACTTGTAAATGTAAAATCACGTACATCTGTACCGGTAAGTTCTGCCAGCAGCCCCGGCTGTGGAAGCATCACACATTTACCATTCATATCTTTATAACCTGAACGGCATCCGATAACCAATGTTCCGCCCTGCTCAATATATTCTTTCAAAAGTTTCACGCGTTCTTCACTGATCAGAACCGGATGTGCATAAAACAGTACCGGATATTTCGTCAGATCTGTAAGTTCACTGTCCTCCTGCAGATATACAATGTCATATGGTGTATGTGTCAACTGAGCAGCTTTAAAGATTCCCTGTTCGCTTGCTCCTGCTACTCTGTTATGCCATACATCTACAGAAGTATCCCATTCATTATCATAATCCTTAACGATTGCAAATGCTGCTTTATATTCTGAATTGCATACACCGTCAATTGCTTTTAACTTCTTATAGAAATCCTGAACCTCTCTGTATTTACGATTCTCGCGATTATCATAATCCAAAATTCCATGCCAGTAGATTTCTGTACCAAATGTACAGGTTCTCCAGCGGAAGAAAGAAATATAATCAGCACCATGAGCTACACTCTGCATTGCCCAGAGAGTTAACTGTCCCGGACGCGGAGACGGTGCTTCCATTCTGGTTGTCCAGCCATTTCCACCGGACTGCTGTTCCATAATTCCAAAATGAGGGCAAATAGAACGTATCTCTGCGAGATTATGAGACCATTTACGATCATTCAGATCATCACTGTGCAGCGGATCACGATCCAGACCAAATGCAAAATCCGGATAAGAATCATAACAATAAACATCAAGAGACTCTTTCTCCATTTTATGATTGTCGAGATTCCAGAATTTACCATTTGTTGTGATATAGTCTCCCGGTTTTACATATTTTTTGATAATCTCTGCCTGCATTTTACAGAAATGACGGGCACTCTCTGAAATAAATCTGATATAATCCAGATGCTGATGAGGATTAATTCCCCGAGTTAAAACCGGGCGCAGAACATAAATCTGATCCCATGCTGTATAAGTCTGATTCCAGAAGGTAGTTCCCCATGCTTCATTTAATTTCTCCAGAGTTCCATACTGTTTTCTGAGAAATTCACGAAACGCAACAGAATCTGCCTCTGAATAAAACTCATCCACTTCACAGTTGATTTCATTATCAATCTGCCATCCCACGATTGCCGGATGTTTCGCATAATGAGCAGCTTCTCTCTCCACAACCCTTGCACAAAGTCTCTGATAAACCGGTGAGTTATAATTATAATGTCTTCTTCCTCCATGTCTGAGAAGCACACCATCTTTCCGTGCATTTAAGACTTCCGGATATTTCTCTGTCAGCCATGCAGGAGGAGTTGCTGTAGGTGTTCCGAAGATAACTTTCATCTGCTTTTCACTGCATAGGTCCAGAAATTCATCAAAGAAATCATAGGTAAAAACACCTTCCTCCGGCTCTACTTTGCTCCATGCAAACTCTGCAATACGGATCACAGAAATTCCGGTCTTCTTCATTCTGTCAAGATCATCTGCCCAGAGTTTCTTATCCCAGTGTTCCGGATAATAACAGGTTCCCATTGTCAGTTCGTTCCATTTGTAGTTCTGTTTTGCATTCATTGTCATGTCCTCCACTAAACATTTATGTTTCATTCAGAGTATGATTGCCAGGTACCTGCATTACAGGAATCCTGAAAGTCACCTCTGTTCCTTCTCCCGCTACACTTGTCACATGAAATTCACATGCTTCTCCATATAGCAAATTCAACCTTCGATATACATTACTCAATCCAATACTGCTTTTTTTGTTTTTATCACTATAATTCTGAATGACCTGTTTTAACTGCTCTTCATCCATGCCTTTTCCATTATCCGTCAGATTAAACTGAAGATATTTGTTATTACATAGCTGAATGTTGATCCACAGGATTCCTTTTTCAATCTGTTCTTCCAGACCATGTACAATACTGTTTTCTATAACCGGCTGAATGATAAAGCTTGGTATATAGAAATTCAGCACTTCATCAGGAATATTATGTCTGATCTCTATTTTGTCTCCAAACCTGTATTTTTGGATAAATAAATAGTTATCTACAACCTCCATTTCCTGTTTTACCGTATAATAGTCTTCCCTTTTGATACTTGCCCGGAGAAATTTTCCCAGAGCAACTGCCAGATCCGTTATTTCACTGTTTCCATTTGAAAAACCAAGCCAGCTTATCGTATCCAGGCAGTTATACAGAAAATGAGGGTTGATCTGCATTTTCAGAAATTCAATCTCAGCCTCTCTGTTTGCAATTTCCAGCGTATAATTCTTCTCTATCAGATTCTGTACCTTATCCGCCATCTGGTTATAAACCATACCAATCTGGCTGATCTCATCCTGACTTTCCACCTTGAATCGGGAATCAAAGTTTCCTTCCTGATATGCAGTCATACTATCTACCAGTTTCTTTGTCGGTTTTACCATAACTCTGGCAGCATATCTCATTATTATCAGAGAAACCAAAAGCACGATTCCAAACGTAATAAGTACACTCACCAGTGCAATTCCTATATTCTTCCACAACTGTCCCACATTGATAGTGGAAACCAGAAGCCATCCATTATTCACATACTGATATGTAAAATAGCTATTCTCTCCTGTACTGGGATCCTTGACAATTTTTACATTCTTAAAGTCTCTCGTTTCCAGTGGAAAAGAATTTCCACACATATTTTTCTCACTGGATACGATAATGTCCATATCATTATTCAAAAGGTAAAAACGATTTTTATACGTGCTGGGAACAGATTGAAGTTTTTCACTGAAATATGAATTTTTACACTCAATAATCATATATCCGATAGGTTTAAAATCATCAACACTTAGAATGGCACGATATAACCCAATCATTCCATTTTCTTCATCGTCTGCCCACAGTGTCCCTCCATTTTGGTCATAGATTTTTTCTTTTGTAATATCATCTGCTTTGATTCTTTTACCAGAGGTTCCTATTACAATTTCCACATTATCCAGAGAAAAAATCCTGGCCGAAACAATTCCCGAGACATTAAAAACACTTCCTCGGATTTCACTGGAAATCGCTGCTTTTTCAGTTTGAAAGGATGTATTTTCCGGATTCACCAGTGTCTGATAATTGATTTCTTTTAAGTTCTTTTGCACACTGTTATTGATCAGAATCGACACAGAGAGCTGATCAATCTGGCTGATTCTTTCTTCCAATCCTGTTTCTGCTGCTACAGTAACATCGTTCATATGTGATCTTGCCTGTGAGTTATAAACACTGGAAAAACGAATTCCGAAAACAACCAGCAGAACAACACATGAGACAAACATTAACAGCATATAGACTTTAAAAATCTTATTCATCAAACTTCCATTTGTTTTTAAAACACCAGTTTGTTTTAATTTATCGCGCCTTCTCATATCACTTTCCATTTCCTGATTTACTATTCAGTATTTCATAAAGTCCCGGGAAATTTTCACCATTTTCATTTCTATAATTTGACGGCGTACATCCAAATGTTTTCTTAAACAATTGTGAAAAATAATGCTGGTCATTAAATCCTGTTTTTTCACACACATCGCTTATCTTTTCACCTGTTTTAAGAAGACTCGCAGCACACATCAGACGAATCCCGTTTAGAATATCCACAAAAGTATAGCCTGTTTCTTTCTTAATCTTACGTGAAATATAACTCTCTGAAAAATGATACTTCTCAGCCAGATCTGCCAAAGAAATATTCTGCTCATAATTCTGCGCGATATCAGTCAGAATCGATTTGATTGCACCGGATGACTGTACAAAAAGACTGTTTACCTGCGATACCGCATCATGCTTTTCCCCAAATTCATCCTTCTGGCTTAATAACTTCTGTTCAAATCTTTTCTGTTCCAGACGGTGCATAACGTTATGCATTGTTTCCATCAGTTCATTTGGAGAAACCGGTTTAAGCAGATATTCATATACACCATATCGCATTGCCGATCTTGCATATTCGAATTCTGAAAATCCAGATAAAAGTACAACGGCCACATCCATAGACCGTTCTTTCACCATCTGCGCCAGTTCCAGTCCACTGAAACCGGGCATTCTGATATCAAAAATAACCAGATCTATCGATGTGCTCAACAAAAGTTCTTTCGCTTCTACTCCATTTGCAACCGAATACACATCTGTAATTCCTATTGATTTCCAGTCAAGACTCAGCAGTCCCCTGCGAATTACAGCCTCATCATCTGCAATCAACAAATTCATAACATTACCACCTTTTCCTGATTCAAAGAATCACTGCCCCATATAAGAAGCAGCGATTTCTTTTTCTGAATCATATCATCCTTTTACAGCACCTGCAACCATACCTTCCATAATTTGCTTATGTAATAAAATATAAACTACAATGCTAGGAATAATTGTAATAATAACTGCCGCGATCATACCTACATAGTCTGTAGAATACATCGCCTGGAAGTTGGTAAGTCCTACCGGCAGCGTCATTTTTGAACTGTCCGTGAGGAAAATTCTCGGCAACAGAAGATCATTCCACACATTGATAAACTGAACGACTGCAACTGTTACAACTGAAGATTTTGCTATTGGCAGGATAATCTTAAAGAAACACTGAAATACCGTACATCCGTCAATAATTGCTGCCTCTTCAAGTTCTGTCGGAATACTTCTCATAAATCCGCAGATAATGAAAATGGCCATCGGAAATCCTACAGCAATCTGCGGAATAATAACAGCAAGATGTGTATCCAGAAGCCCCATCCCCTTAAAAATAGAGAACAGAGGAATTACCAGAGCATAAATAGGAATCATCATTCCTAAAAGGAAAATACTATGTGTAAGGTTTGCAAGCTTCCAATGCATTCTGGCAATTGCATAAGATGCCATTGTTGCAAGGATTACAGTAACCAGAACCACAGAAACAGCAATAATAACTGAGTTTCCAAAGTATCTGAATACACCACCTTTTACAACTGCATTTACATAGTTTGTCATTGACCACTGTTCCGGTAATCCCCATGTATTCGTATACAATTCAGCATTCGTTTTAAATGATGCCAAAAACAGCCATACAAGAGGGTAGACACAAAGAATCGTAAACCCGATCAGCAATACATATTTAATAACGAGCCATATATTTTCTGAGGCACTTCTCTTCATTTTCCAACACCTCCTACACTGTTTCGTCTGTCTTGAATACTCTGTTGGAAATTCCTACAGATAATATACACAGTAACATTAAGACAACACCGATTGCACTGGCGTATCCATAATTCAGAATATTAAATGACTGATAATACATATATGTAGACATAACCTCTGTTGCATGGTTTGGTCCACCTGAAGTCATAACAGCAACCAGATCGTAATATTTCAGAGAACCTGTAATAATCAGAACCGCGTCAATTTTCAGGATTGGTTTGATAAGCGGAAATGTGATGTACTTAAACTGCTGCCAGCCCGTAGCACCATCAATCTCAGCAGCCTCATAGAAAGAAGAATCAATATTTCTCATTGCAGCCAGCTGAATTACCATATGATAACCAACATACTGCCACATGATAACAATAATGATACAAAGCATTGCTGTCTCTTTGTTAGCCAGCCACATCTGCTGCAGACCGCCAAGTCCGATTGCCTTTAAGAATCCATTCAAAAGACCATAGTTACCATTGTAAACGAATGTCCATGTAAGACCAACTGCTACGCCACAGATTACACATGGAAGGAAAAATACAGTCTGGAAAAATGATGCACCTTTGATTTTTTTGAAGATTGCATTACCAAAGAACATTGCTAATGGCATATGTGCCACCAAAGATCCAACAACCATCAGAATATTATTTCCAAATGCATGTTTAAATGTTTTATCACTGAAAAGACTCAGATAATTTTTGATTCCTACAAAATTCATCTTTGACATCAGGTCTGTATCAAATAATGAAAGATACACATTATAAAAGATAGGAGCTAATGCAAAGATTGCATAAATAATAAATGCAGGCAATACAAAAAGTGCTATGGTTTTCTTATTACCCATTACTTTATTCATAGACAACTCTCCCTTTTAACAAGCGAAACCCGATGTAAAATCTCAGGTTCCGCCAGTTTATTTAACAATCTGTTTATTTACTCTTGCTTTCTGCATAAGACTGCAGGGTATCAAATGCTTCCTGCACATCATCACCGTTTGCAATTCCAATTGTTGTATTGTTAAATTCATTTCCAAGATCAGTATCTACACGGTCAAACCATGGTGTCTGTACCTTTACATCTCCCAGAAGATTTATGAAATCTGCACACAGCGGTGTTAATTTTGAATTGTCGATATCAAAGTTTGTACTTGGGGTACGTCCATAATCATAAAGTAATAAAGAAGTTGATTCTTCGTTTGTCATATATTTTAACAGCGCTACTGCAGCATCTACATTCTTGCAGTTCTTAGTAATCGCATAAGAAGTATCAACAGAACCAACTTCTACACCTGCATATTCTTCATTTACTGCCGGCATTAAGAAGCAACTAATATTTTCTGCTTCTGCAGCATTCTCTTTCTTATCCAGATTGGAGATTTCCCAACATCCGTTGAAGTACATCGCTGTCTGTCCATTTGCAAATTGTAACTGTGCCTCTTCTCTTGATACTCCGGTAAATCCATCTTCGAAATATCCTTTATTAACTTCTTCCTGGAACAGTTTACCAGCTTCAACCATACCTTCATCGTTCCATTTTCCTGTGCCGTCTTTTATAGAGTTGAATAGATCCTCGCCTTTAATTCCATCACTCAGCTGCTGGATATACTGAGATACAAGCCATGCATCATCCGCTGTAGAAGCTAATGCAACAGGTGTAACTCCATTTTCTTTTAATGTGTCGCATATCTGCACATACTCATCATATGTAGTCGGAACTTCAAGACCATATTTATCAAAAATTGCTTTGTTATAATACATGATAGCTGTACTCTGCTGAGTTGGGATTGCATATACTTCGCCATCATATGTTAAAGGATCTAAAATACCTCCATTGAAACTATTTTTCCAGTCCTCGTCTTCATCCAGATATTTCTGAATGCTGATGACCTTATCACCATTTACAAAGTTTTCAAGATATCCAAGTGGCCATGTAAAGATAATATCTGGTTCAGAGTCAGAAGCCATCATTGTTGTCAGTTTTGTCTTATAGTCAGCGTTGGTTATGTTCTGAATTTCTACCTTTACTCCATACTCGTTGGACTCATTAAATCCATCAACGATCTTACGGTATCCTTCCATAAATGCATCTGAATCAGAACCGTTCATCATAATAGTCATTGTTTCTGAACTGCTGTCTGCTTTTGAGTCTGAAGAATCAGAACTTCCACCATTGCTTCCACAGCCGGTAAGCATACTTGCAGCCATTGCACCGATCAGTAAACACACTGTAAATTTTTTCATCTTATTTCTTTCCTCCCTGATTGTGATATTTGTATATATCTCTGTGTTTTCTATAAGAATATTTTATCAATTTTCACCTTCATTTAAAGAAAGAATTATGTCCTTTTTGTTTGTTTTTTTGTCATTCATTTGTTAATTTTTTGTCTTTTATAGTTTTTGCACAATATAATATCAATATTTAAAGGCAATATAAAACACAGGAATATCTATAAGAAAAATCTCCCTGTGTTTTACATTACCTATATCTTATGCTTCTTCAACAATTTTTATATTCCATGGTGAAACCGTGATGCTTTCTCCATCCTGTACAGATTCTCCTGATAACAACTCTGTACCATTTTTGCCATAATAAGAAACTTTCTGTTCTTCTGCGGAATAGTTCAGGATATATCTGACACATTTTCCCAGATCGTTGGTTCCTTTTCTTACGATCACCGGCCATCTGTATTCCGGAAGCTCTACCTCAACGCTCCTAAGTGCTTCTGTGATCACTGCTTTTAAAGTGTTGTCATCTGTCATGCAACCAATGTAGATGGCAGTTCCTTTTTCATAATGATTCTTTGTGATTGCTGCGTATTCCTTCCAATTATAATGGTCATAGGATGCAAGTACCTCTGCTTCCTGCGGCATTAATAATTCCATAAATACTTTAGCTGTTGCAGGCACATCTGTATTTTCTTCAGTCTCAATAATTTCTTTTGTTTCGTTTTTCTTATCTGCTTCATCTGCACCACTTTCTCGGATAATACTTCCAGTCAGTCCGACATTCTTCGGGAAGGTAAACTGCTGATAGTTGATTCCGAAGCAGTTACTTAAAATATGCGGCTGCATTTCATGACTTACCTTAATATTCTCATTCGCAAATGCCGTCTTAAATGTTGCCACCAACGTACCACCATCTGCCACATACTGTTTCAGTCTTTCCAGAAGTTCATCTGGTGCTGCATAGAGTGCCGGGACAAAAATTGCTTTATACTGTTCCAGATTATCAGATTCCGGCCATACGAAGTCACACTCAATATTCATCTGATACAGTGCATCATAAATCCAGCGCACAACATCATTATATCCAATGCCATTATTTCCTGCCGCAGTTGCCTCGATTCCGAACCACTTGAGAGCCGTTAATGCCTCATTACTTACAAGGATAGCAACATCATTTTTCTTCTTCAGATTCACCAGATGACTTCCGATTTCTAAGAATTCCTTACCCATAATACATGCTTCGCGATATGGCGCATTCTCCTGCATGTCATGACTGAGAAGTCCCTTCCAGTATGTCTCAAAAGAATTATGAATAGAATGCCAATGCCAGTACATTACGCTGTTAGAACCACTTGCAAGGTGACTATAACCCTGAAGTCTGAGCTGTCCCTTGTACGGAGTCCATCCTGGATAACCCTGAGCTTCTGTTTCCAGAACAAGATAGTTATCTCTCTTTAAAGAACGTGTCATATCACCGCCAAATGCAATCTCTGCCCCTGTCAGATCATCCTGTGTTGGATGATAAATATCTGTGCCTGCAATCGTCAGTGCCTTCGCTGCATGGTAATGGTTTACATCAGGCTGTACTCCATAGGAATATCCCCGCCATTCAAAGTCAAAATTATGAGTAATAAACTGATCCTCTCTGCGGTATTCATTTACGATATCTGCCTGCCAGCTTAAGAATTCGTCCACCAGCATTCTCTGGAACTTTTCAAATTCAGCTCCGAGGCTTCCATTGATCGTTCCTCTCACATCAGGGAAATCTTCCCATGCATTGATACGGTTACTCCAGTAATCCAGACCAAATTCATGATTCATGGCATCCAGATCATTATTAAATTTCCTGCGGAGATATTTCACAAATTTCTCCTGCACATTCTTTCCGGCTGTTCCGTAGTATTTGGTTTCATTGTCTACCTGAAAACCAATAACGCATTTTCTGTGTGCGGTACACTCCATTAATTTACGGATCACACGCTCTGCATAGAAACGATATACCGGATGAGTGATGTCCATGATCTGACGGGCTCCGTAAATACCTCTGCCCTTTACAGTCTCTGCCATTACATCCGGATGAGACTTCACCATCCATGTAGGAATCGCATAAGTAGGAGTTCCAATGATGACATTGATTCCTGCCTCTTCCATTGTGTCCATTACACGTTCTACATGAGAAAAGTCAAACGTACCCTCCTGCGGCTCACAGGTACTCCATGTAGACTCCGCAATTCTCACTGTATTGATTCCTGCTTTTTTCATCATTGCAACATCCTGCTGCAGACGGTCATATGGCATATATTCATCATAATATGCCGCTCCGAAAAGAAGTTCCTTCATTATAATAATATCCTCCTGTTAATATCTGTCCAATTAGCTGTTGATTTCTTATGAACTTTATATTAACCAAGCCGTGCGGATTATTCTATCATCTATTTTAGGTGAATATCATTTATTTTTGTTCTTTCCATTTTCCATATTTCTTTCTGTATCTGGCAGGTGTCATTCCTGTCTGCTGACGGAAAATATTTCCAAAGTAACTTTGAGAACAAAAAGACAGATAACTGGCAATTTCTTTTACTTCATAATCAGAATAACGAAGCATATTTTCCGCAAGGCGTATTTTCTCTTTACGGATATACTGCTGTATAGTAGTCCCCTCAACCTTATGAAAAAGATCCGATAAATAGCTTGTATTTACCCCTATTTTCTGTCCGATCTCTCCTATAACGATATCACTGTGGAGATTCTGATAAATATAATTCTTTGTCCGCTCAACCAGCTCATTTTTCTGCTGATTCTTATGAATTTCCGCCACACATTCTGCAAATTCGTATTCTGCCTGACGCATCATGGAATCGATTTTTACTGCATTATTCATATCCTCGATCTTCATAATGTAACCATCCACCATGGAAAAAGCCTCTTCCGGAATCATTCCCCCGCTGATGGCTGCACGGGATGCAAGTGCGATAACACAGATGGCAATATTCTTCGCCTGGCGGACTTGATTTTTGGCAAGCTGTCCTACTTCTCCACGATAAGTTTCAGCCAGACTACGGTTAAGCATTTCCACATCTCCATGACGGATACTATCCAATTCACGCACTTCCTGATCATAAGGATTATGCGGAAGCTCCTGCTCCTGATGCTCGAAAATAACACTGGAAATCTGCCCTTTCACCTCTATAATATCTGTTTCCCGGATTCCATTCTTCTGCCAGAGATCATTAATCGTCAGTTCTTTTCCTGTTATCATGTGATAGAGCATCAGAATTCCTGAGCCAAACACTTTAAGCTCACAAAACGACAGACGAAAGCCCGTCTCATCACTGATATGGTGATGCTGCATCAGATAATGTTCTGAATCTTTTGTATACTTTTCAGTGCTGACAGGACCAACCACAATTTTTGCAAAATGCTTTTTTTCATCTAAACGGCTTCCACTTTTCGATTCATTATTTGTCTCGTTTTGAATCTCACCACTTTCTAATGGAATAACAGCATAAAGAATCGTATCCTTCTCATAGAAAAGATCTGGGTAATCTTTTTTTTCACGATTATGAACAGCAGATAGAAATTCCGAATTTGTAAATAAAGGATTGTACTGCGCCGCCATGTCCCCATAACAGGCTTCTATTGCACCTGATTTATTGATACAGGTAATATTGCCATGCAGAATACGCACCATCTGTTCGCAAATATATTCAAGATTCATGTTTTTCTCCCTAAAGCGTGCAAATTGCAGAAATGATTTGTCTAACACGCCCTAAACTATAATCGCTTTAGTCTACTAACTTTTTATCTTTTCTGTTGGATATTATAGCATGTATAATCATCTTGAATAAAGACTTATCCTGCTTTTTGTAAAAACATTCGAAAACACTTATCTTCTTGGTGATATATTCAGTAATACACAAAAGAAACCACAAGCAATCAGTGCTCATGGTTTCTTAAATTTATCTGTATTATTTTAATTTTCTTCCATTTCGCGTAAATACCGGAATCTGTGAAAGAGGAGCATCAACTTCTATTACCTGTCCACCTTCATAAATTTCTTCTGTATCAAAATTTGTCCACTGAGAGCCCTCTGGAAGATATATGGTACGTTTTCTCATATCAGCATAAGTAACCGGTGCTACCAGAACATCTGGGCCAAACATATACTGATCTTCTATCTCCCAGCATTTTGAATCTTTTGGAAAATCATAGAACAAAGGTCTCATAACCGGAGTGCCTTTCTCATGCGCTGCCTCCATTAATTCTGTAATATATGGTTTCATACTTTCACGTAATGCCAGATACTTCTTGCAGATTTCATATGCCTCTTCACCAAAAGACCATACCTCATTATCAGCTCCGGAAACACAGGCTGCCCCACCTTCCTTTCCCATAGGCTCCTTTAGAGGTTCACGATAGCCATGAAGTCTCATAACCGGACAGAAAGTTCCATATTCAAACCACCTTACCAGAAGTTCCTGAAATTTTGGATCTTTTGGATCACCACCATGGAATCCGCCAATATCTGTAGTCCACCACGGAATTCCGGCAAGACCCATATTTAGTCCTGCTGCTAACTGATTTCTCAGACTTGAAAAACTAGAATGAATGTCTCCGGACCATACCAGTGCTCCATACTTTTGAGAACCAGCCCACGCACATCTCAACAGGTTAATAATATTTTCCTGTCCCTCTGCTTTCATTCCGTCAAAAAATGTTTTTGCATATAATGCCGGATAAATATTTCCAACCTGTACATTTGGTCCCATATGATAACGATAATTATCAAAATCATATACACTATATTCTGGTTCTGCTTCATCAAGCCAGAATACTTTTATCCCTTTATCATAATAATTCTTTTTCGCTTTCTGCCATACATATTCTCTTGCGGCCGGATTGGTAGCATCATAATGTACCGTATTTCCCTGGAAATCCATAACAATACGAAAACCTCTATCTGTACGAATCAGATATCCTTTTTCTTTCATCTCCTGGAAATTCTCGCTTCTATAATCTACTGTCGGCCAGATAGATACCATAAGCTCAATTCCCATTTCTTTTAATTCCTGAATCATCGCATCCGGATCTGGCCAATATTTTTCATCAAATTTCCAGTCGCCCTGTAATGGCCAATGAAAATAGTCAATAACAATAACAGAGATAGGAAGGCCTCTTTTCTTGTACTCTCTTGCTACATTAAGAAGTTCATCCTGAGTCTGATAACGAAGTTTGCACTGCCAGAATCCCATAGCATAATCTGGCATCATAGGTACAGTTCCTGTTACCGATGCATATGCCTCTTCAATTTCTGCCGGTGAATCACCTGCTGTAATCCAGTAATCCAGAACTTTTGTAGAATATGCCTCCCAAGTTGTAATATTCTTTCCAAACATTACTCGTCCTACACCAGGATTATTCCATAGAAATCCATATCCCAGAGAAGAAACAGCAAATGGAACACTTGCCTGAGAATTTCTCTGTGCCAATTCCAGATCTGTTCCTTTCAGATTCAGATATGGCTGCTGATATTGACCCATTCCATAAATTTTCTCTTCCGGATTAGATACAAATCTCATAGAAAGATGATAATCTCCACCAAGAATTGGCTTAAACTCTCTTGCTTCAATATCCAAAGCGCTACAATAATCAGCAAACACATCAAGACGATTTCTAAGATATTCATCTAAAAGAATTTCATCTTTTGAATTGTAAATAGTCAATTTTCCATAAGAAGAAATCACGGCTTTTATTTTTCCATTAATAATAGAAGCTCTTTTTTCTTCAATCTGAATCTTCGGAACAATATCCTCTACCGGCATTTCTAATGCCCAGTTTTCCTTTGGCATTTCTGCCAGTTTAGTTGCCCGGATACGGAAGCTGTTCGCTCCCCATGGCTGAATCCAAAGTTCCTCTGCATCATAATGAAATTTCAGGCAATTATTTTCAGTTCTAAACACGTCCATTATTTGTCCTCCTAGATTAATTTATCAACCCTTTACGGATCCGCTTGTCATACCTTCTACAATATGTTTCTGCATAGTCAGGAATATAATACAGCATGGCAGAATCAAGAGTACGCCATAAGCCATAATACTGTTCCATTTAGTTCCATACTGGTTCATGTATGTATAAATTGCTGATGTCATAGGTCTCATTGTATCTTTTGTATTAAATGTCATTGAGTAAACCAAATCATTCCATCCAAATACAAAGCTGAAACATGCTGCCGTAATAACTGTAGGTTTGCTAATCGGAATACATATTCTGAAAAATACTCCAAGAGAGGTACAACCATCAATTTTAGCTGCATCCTCCAGTTCCTTAGGCATACTCAGGAAACCTGGCCTTAACATCAAAACTACAAACGGAATAGAAATAGTAGCTGTAGATAAAATTGGAGCTAAATAAGAATTCAGCAGTCCCAGTTTTGAAAAAATCAAAAACAGTGGTGTCAATACAAGTGATGCAGGAAGCATCTGTGTTACCAGAAAAACAAGTACGAAAAGTTTCATTCCTTTTACTTTATATCTTGCCAGCCCATAAGCTGCAGGTACTGATAATACTAAAGACAGAATCATAGAGCCTAATGCAATGATGACAGAGTTTTTTAATGTAACACTAAGATTTCCAATCAGGTCTTTATATGCCGTAATTGTAAATTTCTTCGGCCAAAGTGTAGGTACACTTGAAAAGATCTCACTGTCAATCTTAAAAGAATTGACTATGATCCAATATAATGGAAACAAAAATATGCATGCAATAATTACAGCCAGAATACTCAGAAGAATATTTTTCTGCTTATCTCTTAAATGTATTTTTCTCATAATGAGCTCCTTTCTTCTGTTTATATAGTTTCGTCTTTTGAAATAGTTTTTAAATATATCAATGCAACAATAAACAGGCAGATAAACAATACATTTGCTGCAGCTGCACCTTCTCCGAAATGGAATGTCTGGAAAGACAGTTTGTAGGAATATGTGGATAATACTTCTGTCGCATCTACCGGTCCGCCTCCAGTCATAACATATACCAAGTCAAATACTTTGAAGGTAAGTACGAATCCCAGAATCAGTACTGACATAATTGTTGGTTTTAAAAGAGGAATCGTGATTTTAAAGAATTTCTGTACTGATGTTGCTCCATCAATTGATGCAGCCTCATAAACATCGCCTGGAATATTATTTAATCCAGTTGTAAGGAGCAGCATATTAAACGGAATACCAACCCATGAATTGGCAATGATCAGAACCACCATTGCTGTATTACCTTTTAACAGCCATCCTATCGGACTTTTAATAAGGTGAAGGTTCATTAAAATAGTGTTAATAATTCCACTGTTTTCTCCAAACATGAATTTAAACACAAGTGCAGTAACCGTAACCGGAAGCATCCAACTGATAACGATAAACCCTCTTATTGGTTTTGCTAATGTGAATTTTTTTACAAAAAACATTGCCAGCAGGAATCCCAGTGAAAACTGGATTACCAGACATCCGATTGTATATACAAATGTATGAAGCACTGATTTACGGAATGTTACATCCGAAAAAATCGCCTTAAAATTATCAAGCCCTACAAAATCTCTTGCCGCACTTGCCAGTGTCGTCGCCGTTACATCCTGTAAACTGATAATCCAGTTATATACAATAGGATATCCTATAAAGATCAGCATATAAATAACTGCAGGAAGAATAAAAAAATAACCTATCCGTCTCTCCCTTTTTTCGCTCTTACTGTTCATCTGGCTCCTCCTTTTTACAATTTTGAGCATAAAAATCCCATCACATCACAATTAATATTGTATATGCGATGGGATTCTCTGATTTTTTATTAATTTATTTGTTTATTTATCAAGAGCATCAATTTTTGCCTGAGCATCGCTCATAGCTGTATCTACATCTTTCTGACCAGAAAGTACTTCCTGTTCTGCTGAATAGATAGCTTCAGAGATTTCTGGCCATACAGGTGAAGGACCTCTGGATTCTGCAGTAGGAAGAATCTCAGCAAAAGTAGCATTTAATGGATCATCTTTGTACATTTCCTGTACATCTACATCTGCTCTTGGTGAATAACGTCCAATCGCTTCACAGATTTTTGCCGACTCTTCTTTACTGGTAATCCATGTAAGGAATTTCCAGCTTGCTTCTACATTAGCGCCTTTACAGATAGCTACGTTCTCTCCACCAAGTACAGAAGCATAATCTCCATCATCTGCTTTCGGAACTTTAGCCACTCCATATTCCAGATCCGGAGCATCATCAGAAAGTCCTGAGAACTGCCACGGTCCGTTAATCATCATAGCTGCCTGTCCTGATGCAAACTGTTTCTCTGCATCTGCCTGTGTCCAGTTAATACATTCTTTGCTGATATATCCTTTATCCATTAAGTCTTTCAGGTAAGTCATAGATTCTTTGGACTCATCACTTGTAAGATTATCCACGCTTCCACCTGCTGAAAGAAGCCATGGCATATACTGGAAAGTTCCCTCTTCATTTCCAATTGCAGAAATTGCAAGACCTTTACAAGTATCTGTTGTCAGTTTTTCACATGCTGCCTCTAACTCTGACCATGTTGTAGGTACTTCTACTCCTGCCTCTTCCAACATAGATTTATTGTAGAAAAGTCCCAGACAGTTATTTCCCCAAGGTAATCCATAAAGTTTATCGTCATAATAACAGGAGTTAATGGATCCTTCCATAAAATCTGCTTCATCCCATGAATTGTACAGATCCGTAATATCCTCAAATACTCCCATGGATGCATAAGAAGCATGATCCGGGTTATCTACCATTCCACAATCTGGAAGTTCTCCGGAAACTACACCTATGGTGTACTGTTTCATCAGTTCCTCTCTTGGAAGATACTGTGCCGTTACATGAACTTCATCCTGAGAATTATTAAATTCCTCAATTGCTTCATTTACGAACTTACCTTCTTTGTCTTCTGACATATAATGCCAGAAAGTAATCTCTGTAGGCTCTGCTGCCGATACCGTTCCTACATTTGTCAGACAACCCGCCATAAGCGCTGCGATTGCAACTACTGCAATTCTTTTTTTCATTTGTTACCCTCCTTAAATAATGTTCTGTTCTCTTTGTTTGTAATTGTAGTATAGCAGTCAGAAGCACTAAAAAAAATTCTATTTTTCTAAAAAAAGTGTAATTATTTTACAGTTTTCAAAGCAAACTGTTTGGCAGATACCCCCACATATTCTTTGAATACTTTAGAGAAGTATTTTTGATCCGGGTATCCCACAGCACAGGCAACTTCATATATCTTCATATCGGTACCAGTCAAAAGTTCTTTTGCTTTCTCCATTCTTACCTGTCGCAGATAATTTGAAAAAGTAATTCCGGTTTCTTTTGCAAAAAGATTTCCAAGGTACTCCGGAGTCATATGAAACTTTTCAGCTATAGCATCTAACTGCAGTTTCATTCCATACGACTCTTCTATCACATTAATCATTTCTCTAACAATATCCGAACAGTTTTCTCTGTTCAGTCCCTGTGTTATTTCTTTTTCCTCATTTAATTTGTTCAGCAATTCTTTCACGTCTGAAACAGATGCCGGTTTCAGCAGATAATCCATTACTCCTAATTGGATTCCCTGCTGTGCATACTCAAATTCTGCATAACCACTTAATATTACAAAATCACAGGATGCTCCCATTTCTTTTGCCTGACGTATCATAGATAATCCATCCATTTTCGGCATTTTTATATCTGTAATGACCACCTCAGGCTCCATATCACTGATCATTTTTAATCCTTCAAAACCATTTTCTGCTTCTCCTATGACTTTACATCCCATATCCAGTTTATTAATCAGAGTGGATAAGCCGTTTCTGATACGAAATTCATCTTCTACAATAATTATTTTCTTCATAATTTGCTCTTCTCCTATGCTACAATAATCCCCGGATCTTTTCTTGGAATAACAAGAATAAATTCTGTTCCACTTCCAAGTTTACTTTTGACCATAATATTAGCTTCTTCCTGATAGTAAATACGAAGTCTGTGAATTACATTACTAATACCAATACTTTCACTATTAAGTGCTCCATTTTCCCTAATTTCTTTTCGAATCCGTTCTAATGTCAATATGTCCATCCCGCATCCATTATCTCTGATGTGAATCTCGAGCTTTCCATCCTTTCTGACGCAGGCTTCTATATTAATCATTCCACCTTCTTTTACATTTTCAAATGCGTGAAGAATCGTATTTTCAATTATAGGTTGCAAAAGCATTTTATATACAGGAAACCCCATTGCATCTTCCGTTACATCATAAACACAATCAAAAGAATTCTGAAAACGATCTCTTTGAAGAAATACATATTTTTTAATCCAACTTATTTCTGCCTCCAGACAAACCATACTTTCAATGTTTGACACACTGTATCTTAAAAGGCTCCCTAATGTTGCCAGCATATCACTAATTTCTTCTTCATCATTTTCAATGGCACGCCAATTAATAGAATCCAACGTATTAAAAAGAAAATGCGGATTAATCTGTGCTTCTAATGCTTTAATTTCTGCATGTTTTTGACTGATTGCCGCTTCCTGAATCTCTATGTTTTTCTTTTCAAGCGTCTCTACCAGATGGTTAATACGTACTGTCATTTTGTTAAACTGACGTACAATCGTATACAACTCATCTTCTTTATTAACATCTACTTTAAGTTCTTCCGTTTGTTTTCCCTCATAATTTCGCAATCCCTGTGAAATTTTCTGGATATTTCCAATGTACCTTCCAAAAATTCCCCATACGAGTGCACAAACTATTACTACTACGATTACAACAATTATTATTACTGCCCATAAAGTATGATAAATATCTTCCCTGTAAATTGCTCTGTCAATAATATGTACAATTGACCACTGAGTAGACTGAATCGGATATTTCCGTATTTCCAATGTAGAAACATTTTTATAAATCTCCCCCAGATAAGAATCCAGACTTATATTAATAAATTTGTCCTTTGTTCCGGCAATAATTTTATTATAATCATCTATAATAACCGTTTCTACCCCTTTTACAGAACTCTCACTTTCACTATTGAACAACAGACAATTATCATCCAGTGCAATAATCAGAACTCCGCTCTGTTCCTGTGTTCTAAGATCACGTACAGGAAATCCCATAAGAATCGCCTGGTCATCTCTCACTTCTTCAATACCTATATTTACAGTAGCAATAAATGTTAATGCCTGATTGTTATTCACATCATCATAGATTTCCGTTCTTTTCTTAGATTCTGACCAGATACTGTCATACTGACTTCCATACCATCGAGAATAACTCACATATTTCCCACTGTCAGAAAGAAATACAGCTGCCCTGATCTGGTCATACGTATTAATACCATTACTTAAGATTTTCTTGATTTTCAGCTCATCAACAGAATCACTGATATTATACATTTTAGCAAGATTAATAAATTCTGAATCTGCAACCAGTTCATACATTACATTTTCATAATTCTCCATTCTTTCCTGCACAATGATTTCATGCTGTTGTGCATTTTCATTCAATATATTATATGCACTGTCCAAAATCCTCTGATAATATACTCCGGTAATTATCAATGCAATCAAAAGCATAGGTATTATTGTCAGTACCAGATAAATTGTTATAATTTTCCTTTGAAAGCTATGAGGATTACCAACAAAACGTTCCAGATAATTTTTCATTATTTGTATCATTCCTTTTAAATATTGTATAACAATCTGTAGATTATAAGTTATCTATGCATCAACATTTATTTATATCAATTTATAAAATTGTCTCTTTCCGAAAGACTAATAAATTATAACATAATTTATACCGAAATAAATATATATAGTTTCATCATAGCACAAAGAAACTTATAGTGTTACTGAGAGCATAGTAAACAGTAACGTTATAGTTTAAATTCCCACAGAAATTTGCCTACAACAAAAAAACTGCTAGCAGACTATGTACTAACAGTTTTTTCAGTTACATTACCCATAGGAAAAATCTCATATCCTGAACTATATTCTTTTTATATTCTCTTTCAGTTAAAGCGAATCTCATCCGCTAATTCCTTTGCCTCTTTTACCATAACCTGAATCTTATCAAATTCACCGTTTCTGATCATATCTCCCTTTACCATCCAGCTTCCGCCACAGCACAGAATCTTATCGCAAGATAAATAATCTTTCAAATTTCCGGTATTTATTCCTCCTGTCGGCATAAATTTAAGGTTCTGGTATGGCGCTGCCATTGCCTTTATCATGGCAATTCCACCAGCCTGTTCTGCCGGAAAAAATTTAACCACTTTCAATCCTCTTTTTACAGCCTGGGCAACCTCTGAAGGGGAAATACACCCAGGAAATACCGGAATGTTTTTTTTCAGACAATAATCCACGATTTCCGGGTCAAACCCTGGACTTACAATAAATTTTGCACCAGATTTCACTGCAAGATCTACCTGCTCTGTAGTCAGTACAGTTCCCGCTCCTACCAGCATATCCGCATATGTTTCTGACATCAGACGAATACTTTCTGCCGCTGCCTCTGTACGGAATGTTACTTCCGCACATGGAAGTCCGCCCTCAGACAGAGCCTTTGCTAAAGGAATCGCATCTTTTTTATCTTCCAGAACAACAACCGGCACTACTCCTAATTTCTGAAACTGTTCTTCTATTGTTTTCATAATCTCTGCCCCTTTATCTTTTAATATCAAAATTCATCTGCATCACATGACGGATCAGTGAAACATCATCGGTAATGTTTCCATCTCCATGAAGTGTATGCTTGATCGCACTGCTGGCCACTCCGAAATTTACGGTATCTTCCGGAGTAAATTTCTGCATAAGTGCGTAAATAATTCCACTTACAAACGCATCACCACCGCCAACACGATCCAGAATATTAAATGTCAGTTTTCTGCTCTCATAAGTCTTTCCCTCATACCACAGATATGCTTTCAGACTGTTTTCACTACAGCTTGGAGAATATCGTACATGTCTGGCAATACATTTCAGATTCGGATATCTTTTAACAAATGCATTGAAGACTATCTCTTGCTG
The DNA here is from genome assembly GCF_037890165.1 of Blautia sp. HCN-1074. Taxonomy (NCBI): domain Bacteria; kingdom Bacillati; phylum Bacillota; class Clostridia; order Lachnospirales; family Lachnospiraceae; genus Blautia; species Blautia sp. HCN-1074. The sequence continues at coordinate 109,573 of NZ_JBBKBP010000010.1, read as the reverse complement.
TTCTAAATCTGGCTGAAATGGGATATCATCCTTCACGTCTCCTGCACTGTAATTATTTTCGTCTTTCCATAAGTGATATGGTTCTATTCCCATCAAAACATCGACATACGGAAGACACGCTGTACAGAATTCTCTTGCCTCTTCCCAGCTCCATAATGTACTTCTGAAATTTCCATCAAAGCTGACGGTGATTCCATTCTTTTTTGCAATTTTCAGACAGTCCATGATCATTTTTCTGCAACGTTCTCCCAAAGCAGGGGTAATCCCACTTAAATGCAGCCAGGTATAGCCATCCAGTAATTTTTCCAGATCGACCTTAGTAAAATCATACTCATCAAAAGCACTGTGTTTTCTGTCATAAATGACCTTACTTGGACGAATCCCATATCCAGTCTCCAGATAATATGTTCCTAATCTATGTGTCGGAGTTTCTTCAGATGTACTGAAAATTACAGGTGTACAGTCAACATCATTACTTTTCATCATTCTTATCGCACTTTTTCCAAGGCTATTATCCGGTACAACCGTAAAGTATGAACTGTCTATCCCAAGATTTGCCAGAGACAATGCCACATTCGCCTCACTTCCTCCATATCTCGCTTCAAAGCAATCTGCCGTCCGGATTTTTTCACAGTCAGGAGGAGTCAGACGCAGCATAATTTCACCCATTGTTATAAATCTTTGTTTTCTATTTTCTTCCTGATACATAGTCAATTCCTTTTCTCATATCCCATTTGATCAATATTCCAGATATGCACCCTTCATCGGACTCGCCGCATGCTGGCTGAATAATCTCAAAACTCCTTTTCTATATTTCGGCTCTCTTGGTCTCCAGTTTTTGCGTCTTTCTTTTAGTATCTCATCAATCTCTTCTGCTGTTTTGCGCTCTCCGGCAATTCCAATGATATTCAGTTTTCGCTCCATTACATCAATTTCAATCAGATCGCCTTCTTCTACCAGAGCGATAGGACCACCATCTACTGCCTCAGGGCTGCAATGTCCGATCACCGGACCTGTTGAAGCTCCTGAGAATCTTCCATCCGTGATCAGAGCGATACTTTTTCCTAATTCTTTATCACTGCTGATTGCCTCAGATGTATAAAACATTTCCGGCATTCCGCTTCCTTTTGGTCCTTCATAACGGATAAAGACAGCATCACCTTTCTGAACTTTATGTTTAAGAACCGCATCCAGACATTCTTCCTCACTGTCAAATGGTCTCGCACGAAGAACCGACTTGAACATTTCTTTCGGACACGCCGTATGTTTGATAACAGCACCTTCAGGCGCAAGATTACCTCTTAATACTGCAATACTTCCATCTGTTCCAATGGCTTTGTCATATGGACGGATAATATCTTCTTTTGAAATTTTAATACCATATCTCTGATTAAATTCCTGCAGCCATTTATCACATTTCTCATAAAATCCGTTCTTTTTCAGATCATCAAGATTTTCACCAAGAGTCTTTCCTGTTACCGTCATTACATCAAGATGCAGATGTTCTTTAATTTCTTCCATGATGGCCGGAACTCCTCCTGCATAATAGAAGCATTCTGCGGGCCACCTTCCAGCCGGACGAACATCTAACAGATATCTTGCATTTCTGTGAAGGCGGTCAAAAGTATCTCCTGTAATTTCTATTCCAAACTCATGTGCGATTGCCGGAATATGGAGAAGACAGTTTGTACTTCCTGAAATTGCTGCGTGAACCAGAATTGCATTTTCAAAACTTTCCATTGTCACAATATCACTTGGACGCATATTCTCTGTCTGCGCCAATTTCACCGCCTGTCTTCCGGCCTCTCTTGCATATGCCAGAAGATCCGGGCTGGCTGCCGGCATTAATGCGCTTCCCGGAAGTGCAAGTCCTAACGCTTCTGCCATAATCTGCATGGTTGATGCAGTTCCAATAAAAGAGCATGCTCCACAGCTTGGACATGCATTACATTTAGCCCAGTCCAGCTTTGCCTCATCAATTTCGCCTCTCTCATATTTCGCGCTGTACATGCCAAGCTGTTCAAGAGTAAGCATCTCTGGTCCGGCATTCATTGTTCCACCAGGAACAACAACGGCTGGAATATTGACTCTTGCCAGCCCAATCAGATTTCCCGGCATTCCTTTATCACAGCTGGAAAGATAGACACCTGCATCAAATGGAGTTGCATTGGCATGAATCTCTATCATATTTGCAATCATTTCCCGGCTTGCCAGACTGTAATTAATTCCATCTGTTCCCTGACTTTCCCCGTCGCAGATATCAGTACAGAAGTAACGCGCTCCAAAGCCTCCGGCTTCTGCAATACCTTTTCTGACTTCTTCTACCAATATATTTAAATGTCCGCTTCCCGGATGACTGTCACCATAAGTGCTTTCAACCATAATCTGCGGTTTCCCAAGATCTTCCTTTTTCCATCCTGTTCCGATTCTTAATGGGTCTAATTCCGGCGCTAATTTACGCATTTCCTGACTTTTTAAATTCATGATTTTTCCTCCTGCTAAGCAATTTAGACGTAAGATTATTCGAGAAATCAACCTGTTTGTACACTAGAGTGTGTTTCAAACATGTGCTAAAATATATATGGTAATTTTTTATTATGAAACGATAAACCATACGATCGTTGCTCCAACAATTCCTACTAAACCAACAATCGTTTCCATCACTGTCCATGTTTTCAGATTTGTCTTTTCATCAACTTCAAATAAAGATTTGGAAAGCCAGAAACCGGAGTCATTTACATGGCTGAAGGCTGTTCCTCCTGCTGCAATCGCGATAGTAAGTGTTGCAAGCTGCAACTGTGAAAGACCTGAAACCATAGGCATGTGTTGTAACTATTTTTATATTTCCGGCGCCTTGCTTGATCATGGCTACACTATAACAATTGGATTTTCAGCTTTCAATACATATGACGTATATATATTTTTTTCTGCAAAACGACAAAAACAGGCGGTGATTTTTCCTTGTTCACCGCCTGTTTTTTGTATATTTTTACTATCTTTCATTAAAAAACGTTTTTATAACATTCAATACGTCTGATGTATTTACATTATTATTCTTGTTTGATTGATTAATAGCAGATGTACTTATATATCATCTGGTTCATGATTTTTTCTTACTTTTTTCTTTTTTTCCAGAAGTTCCATGATTACCTTCCGGTTATAGGTCAGGTGCATATTCATGGCACATTTTGCCCCTACAGGATCTTTATGTTCAATAGAGTTAACAATTGCCCTGTGTGTTTCCAGAGTTTCCTGCATCAGACTTCTGTATGTGATATTGGCAAATATCACAACTGATGTATTGATTACAGGGATCAGACGCTCTACTACCATATTTCCACTGAGTTTCGCCAGATAACTATGGAATTCCATATCTTTCTGGATATGATTATGCCCTTGCTTGTATAGCATCTCAACTTCATTACATAATTCACGAAGTTTCGCAATCTGTTCCTTCGTTGCCTTTCTACATGCCCATGTGACAATCTCCGGTTCAATCATCAGACGGACATCAAAAAGATCTAATGCCAGCTGATATCTGTCTTTTATCTGCCCAAATCCCAGAACATCATTCTCCATATAAACTGTACTGATCACATAAGTTCCGTCTCCACGCCGCACTTCCAGAATCCCACGGCTTACCAGCCCCTTCACAGCCTCACGAATTGTACTTCTTCCTACATCAAATATCCCAGCAAGCTCAAATTCATTTGGAATTTTCTCACCAATTGCAATCTGATTATCTAAGATGTACTTCATTAGCTGATCCTCGGTTTGCTGACCAAGAGTCTTTTTTATCTGTACTTTTTTCTGACTCATTGTTTCCTCCTTATGATTGTATGTCCAGCAATATACAACAGAATCGGAATCAGATGTTCCGAATAGTTACTGATCACTCCGAAATTGCATTCTGCTCCAGATATTTCTGCAAAGAAGATACATACAGTTTCCCCATATTACTGAGAATAGAATTCTTTCTGGTGATGTATCCGATTTCCATATCGCTGTTCTGGTTCTGTTCATCGCCCTCGAAGGGAATTGCCAGATAATCACTGCCGTTCAATTCTTCACAGATGATTCCTGAACATAAAGTATATCCATTTAAACCAACCATCAGATTCAGCATCGTTGCACGGTCTGAAGCTTTGACTGTTCTGGTGTATTCGTTCGTAGACAGAATCTCTTCCGCCAGATAGAAATTACCTTTTTCTCCCTGTTCAAAAGACAGACATGGATATTTCTCAAGCTGGCTGTAACTGATTGATTTTTCCTTCGCCAGCGGGTGATTTTTCCATAAATATACATAAGCCTGACAGTCTATAAGATGATGAAATTCCAGGTTCGCAGAATGAAGAAGTTTCAGCAATGCCTTACGGTTAAAATCACTGAGGTAAAGCACACCAACCTCACTCTTCATAGTGCTGACATCGCTGATTACATCTGCTGTTTTTGTCTCCCTGATGGCAAATTCATATTCCGACATATCGAATCCCTGTGCCATATCCACGAATGCCTTTACTGCAAAAGAATAATGCTGCGTAGAAACACCGAACTTCTTCTTATAAGAACCACCCTCGCTGTATTTCTCCAGAACACTCTCGTATTGACCATAAATCTGACGGGCGTACATCAGAAACTCTGTACCGTCATTGGTCAGAGTTACACCTCGGCCGCTGCGGTTGAAGATGGTGATTCCGAGTTCCTTCTCCAGCTCTTTCACAGCATTGGTTAACGATGGCTGGGAAATATATAATGCCTCGGCGGCTTTGTTTAATGAACCTGTTTCTGAAATTGTGATGATGTAATTCATCTGTGTTAATGTCATAACTTCTCCTTATTGTCTGCAATTATTTTACGCTTTGACAGGCTGAGTCAATCGGATATTCGCAATTGAAGCAGGGGACTTACTTGATTCGGTTAAATATCGTTTGCCTGTTTTTTTTATTTTAGTAAACGAAACGTTTTTTTACAAGGATAATTCTCGTATAAAAAAGAAAAACCATGGTTCCAATCCTAATTGCCCACGGTTTTTCCTCTTTTCTACTTCACTATTCTATCACATTGTTGTTTATCGCATTACCAAAAAATAATGATATAAATTTAAGTATCTTTTCTCACTACCTGTAATAAATCCCGCCCCAGTAAATATTGTCTTTCACAATCGTCTCCGGTGGCAGTTCTATCCCGTCTAATGCCCATTTCTTATACTCTGCGAATCCCACGCGGTCAATGATATATCCCACATGTTCTTCTCCGCCCGGTGCATTCGGGTCGATATATTCTTTTACAAATTTATAGGTATTCAGAATGACCTTAATGATCGTATCCTCATCCGCCCAGATCAGGAAATCCTCGCCAAGACGCGGGTTGCGTTTTCCGGTTCTTCCCATAAGCGTAAGGCGGTAGTATTTTTTCTCACTTCGTGTCCATGCTCTGGTCGGACATTTCGTTACGCAGACTCCACATCCCACACACTTTTCCTCATTGCGCACAACCCGGTAATTCTCCATTTTCAGTGCATCTACAGATAGCTTATCGCAGCCTTTTACACAGGCTCCGCAGGATACGCAACGGTTCGGATCATACTGCGGTTCTGTCATTCCGATGATTCCAAAGTCATGCATTCTCGCCTTGATACAATCATTTGCACAGCCTGTAAGAGCAACCTTGAAATGAAGATCATTCGGGAAAATAGCTTTCTCAATCCTCTTTGCAAAAGCTGCCGTATTATAGTTTCCAAAAGGACAGACACGATTTCCGATACATGCGCAGACATTTCGTGTCCCTGATGCCGGATATCCACTTCCAGATTCTGTCTGATTAATCTCAAGATTCTCAATAATCGGCTGAAGCATTTCATTGACTTTGTCCATATCTTCCATACGGATTCCTTCAATCTCAAAGCCCTGACGGGTAGTCAGATGAATCTGTCCGTTACCATATTTCTTTGCAATATCTACTACCTGCTGCATAACTTCCGCATTACAGCAGCCACCCGGAACACGTACTCTTGACGCTGCGATTCCACGAACCTTTGATACACGGAAGGCATTTTTCTTAAGTTTCTTTGTATTAATATCCATCATTCATCCTCCCTTAATCAAACAGTTTCTTTCCTTCTGAATAACAGAAAACCGGTCCGTCCAGACAGATATAGGTGTCATTCATTCTGCAATGTCCACATTTACCAAGTCCACAGCACATCTTTCTCTCCTGGGAAATCCAGATCTGCTCCTCTTTCATACCCAGCTTCAGAAGCTCTGCCACTGCAAACTTCATCATAATCGGCGGCCCTACTACGATCGCAGCTGTCTCGCTGATATCCCCAAGCTCAAGTCCCGGAATATACTTGGTAACAAGTCCGGTCTGATAAGCTGGATCATCTGAAGAATCTACTGTCAGAATAAAATCCATCTGATTTTCCCATCGCTTTAAATCTTCCTTAAACAGAATATCTGACGGAGACTTAAATCCAAGGATCGTATGAAGCTTCTTCACCTCATCTTTGTGCTCACCGAAATAGCTGATCACACCGCGCACCGGAGAAACGCCTGTTCCGCCAGCCACAACAATCAATTCTTTTCCCTGATAATTTTCTTTCTGGAATCCATTTCCATAAGGTCCTCGCATGAAAAAGCTGCTACCCTCTTTCAGCTCAAAAATCTCGCCTGTTACCTTGCCTACCTTACGGATCGTCAAGTCTACATAATTCGTTCCGATCCCGCTTACAGAAATCGGTGCTTCCCCATATTTCGGAATGGAAACCTCGAAGAACTGTCCCGGTTTTACATCACCCACATAAGTCATACGGAAAGTATACTCTGTCTCGGTATGTTTAATAATCTCCTGAATCTTAGACAAGAAAGGAATATATTCGTTCGTCATCTTATTTTCCCTCCTTTTCTTTCAGCTTCTGCAGACATGCAATATAGGAGATATACTCCGGACAGACATTCTCACAGCGGCCGCAGCCTACGCACATATGATAGCCGAATCTCTTTTTATAATCTGATACCTTATGTAAAACCTTAAAACGCATTCTGTCTCCCTGACTCTGGCGGAAACTATGTCCTCCCGCAATATCAGAATATCCATCCACCTGACAGGAAGCCCACACGCGGCGGCGTTCCCCGGCCTTCGGATTATCTTTATAGAAAATATCCTGCATGGTAAAACAGGTACAGGTTGGGCAGACAAAATTACAACGTCCACATCCAATGCATCGTCCTGAATATTCCTGCCACATGGAATCTTCCTGAATATTCTCCGGCAGACTTTCCGGAATCTCTACCTGAACCTGATTCTTTTCCACAAATACCGGCTCTTCTTCAGTGCTCTGTCCACATTCCGGGAGCAAACTTTCCAGTTCTCCACTTTTTACATCCACATAACAGCCATTTTCATCCTGAAAAGCATAAATATCATAACCTTCACATCGGTTTGTTCCCATACTTACACAGAAACAGGATTCTCCGGATTCCTTACATCCCATCACAGCAAAAACTGTATTCTCCCGCATTCTTCTGTAGTAAAAATCCTCCGCACCATTCCTCAGATACATCTCATCCAGACGTTTCAACGCATGGAAATCACAGCTTTTCAGAAAAATCATTCTCGGTCTGGCAGGTCCGTCTGCTGTTTTCATCTCATTTTCTGTAAAATAAAGAATCGTTTCAGAAATCGGAAACAATGCTTCTTTAAAACTGTAGTCAGATTTTCTGTCCCAGACAAGTTCCTCCCAGCTTTCAAGCTGTCCATAACGAACTACATCTGTATCTGAAAAACAGCCTGTTCCCTGATAAAGTTTCGGACCGTATATATCATAGGACTCCTGCAGACTCTCAAAAAACTGCTGCATCTCATCCCTGTTTAATCGTTTTCCCATCAGATACCCCTTTCTCACATCTTATAAAAGTCTGCAAGACCATCGAAATCTATCAGAATGAATCGTTTGCTGCTGTAGTGGATCAGTCCTCTGTCAGTCAGAACCTTACACGCACGGGATACATTTTCTCGCGGAACTCCTACCAGATCTGCCATCAGTGTAATAGTAAGATCGATATCTACCATTACACCCTCTTCTGTCTCCACACCAAAATCCCGTCCAAGTTTCCATAACTTGGCTGCGATTTTCCGCTCCGTCTGCATATTTCCGGTAGTATTTTTCAGCTGATGCCCCATACGCCAGAGGTTCCTTTCATATTCACGCAAAATGGAATAGGTCAACTCATGACACTGCTCCATAAGCCGCAGAAAAACGCCCTCTGGAATTTTCAATGCCTGCACAGGACAGACTGCCTCACCAAAAAGAGCATTCGGCTTTTTGCTCACAATGCTCTGATTTAACAGTCGTCCTTTTCCCAGGATAAAAATCACCTTTCTGTTTCCGTGCTTCGTCAGGTTGTAAAGCATCACCTCGCCCGAAAGCACAAAATACACAAACTCTGTTCTGGTGCGGGAATGAAAAATCACTTCTTTCTTCTTATAAGAAGCAACTGTACTTTCATTAAGAAGATTCTGCAGGATATCCTGCGGAATCCCTTCAAAAAAATCCAGCTTTTCCAGCTCTCTGATCGTTATCTGTCCCATCGTTTCAACCTCACTGACATGCCCCGGCAAAAATTAATTAACTGCAAATATTATTCAATCTTCGAACAATCTCTTCGACAGTTTCATATTCATTTTAATCATGTCCTGCAATTCATGTTTATTATAATGAGAAAATTTTTCGGTTTCTGTGATGTATATCACATTTTCAAAGATTTATAAAAAAATTTCTTTAAATCATAAAAATCGTTCTGCTGCCTTGTATTGTATCCAATAAATATTATTCTGCTTCAGGATGGTACATCTGATGTTCTTTCTCCAACTCTTTATAAAGCTGCATACAGTTCCAGTTCTGATTATGCTCTGTCAGAACTGCCTTATAGTCCACCGGTGTTCCTGCTTTCCGCAATGTATAGAGCACCTGGTCAAATAAATTCCCGGTGATTCCTGCAAGAATCAACATTTCCTTTTCCATCTGTTCCTGTGGTATCAATGCTGACAGAATCTCTGTTGACGCAGTCTCCACTTTCGCAATCTCCTTCACTCCAGCTAGATAACCAATCGGCTGACAGTAATCCTGAGATTCCACTGTTTTTAAGCGGATTTTGAATGGCAGTAATGCCATTTTTAATTTACGAAGTTTCTGCTGGTCTTTAAAATTTATTAATAAAATCGTTGGTTTCATTTATGTTGTCCTCCTATAGTAACCCTCAAAGATTAACTTATTGGTCTTCTATGCTTTTTCTTATTGCCCATCATACCACACAAAATCCGCCAAATTCAACACCTTGCATTGTAATTCACACGTTATTGTGGTAAAGTAGTGTCATGCTATTTTTTCTGAATCTGGAAATTTATTGCAGTCGGCACATGCTCTGCCATCTTCTGTTTCTACTTGAGCCATATATTCTAGAGCGTGTTTGAAAAATGCTTTCTGCAAGATGTGCGTCACAATTTGTGGGAGATTTCGCCTGAATGAGGGCGGCGTAGCGGGCTACGCCAACCGAATGAGGGCAAAATATACCGCAAAGTGGGGCGTGCAGATTGCGGGAATGATTTTTCAAACACGCTCTAGACACCTGCAAGTTATTTCCAGCATCAGAAAAATGAAGGAGGGAACTAATGAAAAATTTCTATTCGTGGTACAAAAAGCATATCACCACCGCAATCTTTATCGGCCTGATCCTCGGTATTCTTACCGGACTGTTTCTGGCAGGCAGATTTGAGCCGGTACTTACTATCACAAGTCTCATCGGAAGCATTTACATGAATGCTCTGAACATGATGATCTTTCCACTGGTCTTCTGTTCCATCATCATGGGTATCTCCAGTATCGGCAATGCCCGTACAACCGGTAAGATCACAGCCGGAGCCATGATCTTCTTCCTGTGCACAACTGCACTTGCCAGCCTCGCAGGACTGATTATTCCACGACTGATCCATCTCGGTGAAGGCGTTAAATTCGAAATGGCAACTTCCGATATCCAGGCCACAGAAATGACCAGCATTCTGGATACCATCAAGAACCTGATTCCATCCAACCCGGTTGCAGCTTTTGCAAACGGAAATATGCTTCAGGTACTTGTATTTGCAGTAATCGTCGGCTTCACCCTCATCGCCATCGGTGAAAAAGGTGCAGCACTTCTGAAAGTGATCGACTCCTGTAACGAAGTCTGTCTGAAAGTAATCAGCACAGTTATGTATTTCACGCCAATCGGTGTCTTCTGTACAATCGTTCCTGTTGTAGAAGCCAACGGTACAGAAACAATCGTTTCACTTGCAACCCAGCTGATCATTCTGTATGTAGCATTCTTCGGATTTGCAATCGTTGTTTACGGCGGTGCTATCAAACTTCTTGGAAAAGAAAGTCCAATCAAATTCTTCAAGACAATGCTTCCAGCAGCATTAAACGCATTCGGAACCTGCTCCAGTTCAGCAACCATTCCGATCAGTAAGCAGTGTATGGAAAATGAAATGGGCGTATCTGATAAAATCACAAGTATCGCCATTCCTCTTGGTGCTACAGTAAACATGGACGCTGTATCCATCCTGATGTCCTTTATGATCATGTTCTTCGCAAATGCCTGCGGTATCAACGTAAGCATTTCCCTGATGATCGTAATCCTTCTGGCAAACGTGCTCCTCTCCGTAGGAACACCTGGAATCCCAGGCGGTGCCATCGCATCCTTCGCAGCCCTCGCAACAATGGCAGGTCTGCCAGCCGGTGTTATGGGCGTTTACATCAGTATCAACACTCTCTGCGATATGGGAGCTACCTGCGTCAATGTTATCGGAGATATGGCCGGATGTGTAGTTCTGAAAGAAAAAATTAAGTTGGAAGACTAAGTTGGAAGATTAATTTTAATAACTAATGTAAAAAAGTTGTTGTATTTTCATTTGATATATGAAAAATACAGCAACTTTTTTCAAAACCACTCTGGTACACTTTCACTTACAGATACTGGCTAAACTCCACTTTCTCCTTATTTGGTCCTTCAATCGTAAAGAACTTCACACCATTTTCCCAGAACGGCAGAAAATGAATCGTATCCTGTGTGGAATTCAGACCAGATTCATTAATATACCGAAAAATCTCCTCAATGTCTCTCACATCAAGCGCAACATGATCAATCGCCCCATGCTCCATCTTCGCCGCATGATTCTCATAAGTCTCCACAACCAAAGTTCCCAGCTTCAGAAAAACAACCTTCTCATTCGCGTCCTCATTCACAGTCTCAAACGCCGTCTCAAATCCTAGCTTATGATAAAACTCCACCGTTTTCTCAATATCATTCGTCGGAATCCCGATGTGCTGTACACCTGTTGAATAATTCTTTAAATCCATAATCATTTGCTCCTTTCTTATATCACACTACTGCCTCAACAATATGCTTTTCTCCAATAAAAACATCATGAACACCAATTTCTTTGTTTTTATTAAAATTAAAACTCAATAAATATCCTGTATCCGTATGATACTCATTCAGATAATCTACTATCTGTTCTTCTCCACGTTTATTATACTCCTCACCATGCCACAACTTCAATTCAATAATATATTGTTTTCCCCGATAATCCACGATAACATCCGTTCTGCGCATGCTTCGCGTCTGAGCCTCAATATAATAATTTCCTGTTCCATTGATAATCGGACGTAGATACAGTAAAAAATATAGCCTTCCTTCCTCTTCCAGGAACCTTTTTCCACATTTTCCAAACACATCATGAAAATGCCAGACAAATTTTTCCAGAACTTTTCTCATATCCAGACATCCATCTATAATAAATTGGTTTTTATCCTGTAAGGAGGCTCTGTAAATATCATTCTCACGCAATTCATCTTCTGATAAAAAAAAATTATACAGCCGTATCTCAAAAATACGATTCGCTACAGCCACATTTCCATTCTGATTTTTTATAAATCCAAACATGGCAGCCATATCAATAATGCCCTCATCTGTATTATATGGATAAGACTTACCGGTAAAAAGAATTCCTTTTATCAGCTTGCTTAATTCAGGATAATCATGCAATTTTCCAATTAAAGATTCAAACAATGTATTCTTCTCAGAGAGAATCAGACGAACAGCTTCATTAAATCCATTTTTCGTCCATGCCAGCTTTTTATCCTCTATTCTCTGATATACAAAAGCATCTATCAACTGACATATTCTTGATACAAGAAATGGATAACCATCTGTATAATCAAAGATCAGTTTCGACATGCCTTCAATATCCATCCCACTGTTATGATCATCCTCATATTCCTGCAGCATGCCCGAAATTTCTTCCTTCGAAAAACTCATATCAATATTAAAATCAGCAGCAATATTCCATGGACTATTATACTTATGATCTTCCTCTGAACGAATCTTCTGCTTCAGGTTTTTAATATCATAAACACCTGCAAAAATCACCGACTGAAATGCCGGCTGCATATCACGGGCAAGATACATCGCACGCAACTGAGCAAGAAAATCTAAAAACACCTGGTTATTTGTCGCACTGTCAATTTCATCAACCAACAATACAATAGGCTTGTCCGTTACTGCACAGATCTGACGTAAGTTTTTAAAAAGAGGTCTTAATGTAAATCGTTCACTTTCCGATTCCACTTCCAGTTTTTTCAACGCATTTTTAAGTTTCGTATTCTCTTCATAATCATTATGATCAAATAACTCCGTAAATTCCATTGCAAAAGAAGTCGAAAAAATGTTTTCTGCGCCGAAATCAGCATTACTAAATGTCTGAAAATCTATAAATACAACATGGTAGTCATTCTTTAAATACTGATTCAAGGCTCTGAGCGTAGTAGTTTTTCCATACTGACGCGCCTTATTAATGACAAAATAACTTTCACCATCCACCAGTTTCTTTATTTTTTTCAAACGATTCTCTATATTTACCATATAATGCTTCTTAGGAACACATACACCTGTCGTATTAAATACCTTCACTATTTATTTCCACCTCTTTTCTGACGTTTCGCATTGTATATCATTTATATATTTCACCTATACTCTGTTCTTTCCACGAATATGGCAAAAGATTATCTGTTTACTTCGGTTAAAAATATTATATCCTGTTCTTTAAGCACTGGCAAGAAAAGCCTGATGATGTAATCCGACAAATCATTACTGTTGTTACTATTTACTCTGTTCTCAGTAACACGCTTCACGATATACCTGATTGCACACCTTTCTGCCTGCTCTTTATTCGCAGTACAATAAAATCCAAAATAAAAATCTCTATTATAAATAGACTTTCTTATACTCGGATACACAACAATTTCTTTACTTCCATAAAATAAAACCATTCCTTCTCCTTTCCCTGTTACTTGTATGTACTTATGATTGTAAGTCTTTTCTCTAACAGAATCAACCTCTTTACGTCCAGCATTACAGTCATTACTGTTCCCTCTTACACTTCCAATCCCCAGCGCGAAGCAGCATCTCTTTGCAGGTGAATTTGGAGGGGGCTTAGTAACTCTTAGGTGGGGGAAATCCGCGTTATGAAGAAAAATAGCAACCTGTCTGAGCGGAGTTCTGCAACGGAGCGAGTTTTGCATTTTTCTTCATGCTTTTAGCGGATTTTCCCTCACCTTAGAGTTACTTAGCCCCCGGAACTGAACCTGCAGATAGATGCTACTTCGCGCGTCCCTTATTGTCTGTGTACGCCCCACGCCAACAAACTTCCCCCAAATACTTACAAAAACCTCTTGACTTTCAAAACAAATCGCGTTAAAATTGCTTTAGTTTTTTAAACAGCTAAACCTATAACGCATAAATTCAATGAAGGGAACCAGTAAAAACAGTCCACCTGTCCCCAGAGAGCTGCAGTCCGGTGAAATGCAGCGACAGACCTGTTTCGAATATCATCCCCGAGAAGGAAAGCCGAACCTTGAATACAGCCATCACAGATATCGCCGCATTCACAGTAAGCTTCCCCGTCCGCCCCCCGTTACAGGAGCCGCGTATATCGGTACGTTGCAGAATCGTACTTGTTTCAAAGATGAAACAGGGTGGTTACGGAATATTATATGTCCGTCCCTGCGTGGGGCGGACTTTTTTTATGTCAAAAGTGCCCTGACACACGAGACATACTTTCTTTTCCAGGCTGTCGATCTGAAACCGAAACACTACTTCTGCTTTTTGAAAACAGCAGAATTCACCACAGATGAATCTGCCCTACATTTCGAAAAACAGGAACAAAAATTTTGAGAGGAGTAGAGAGCATGAAAATCTACAAAAAAATCATGAACGCACTGGCTGCAGCAGAAAAGATCGTCCTTGTGATCTCCACACTGCTGATTCTGGTGCTGACTGTGGGAAACGTATTTTCCCGTAAAGTCATCCACCGTTCCTGGTCCTTCACAGAAGAACTTGTAGTAGCGGTATTCGTACTCATCACCCTGCTGGCAGCCGCACTTGCCTGCCGCGAAGGAGAACTGGTCAGCCTGACACTGGTTACAGACCGCCTTCCGAAGAAACTGAAGAAACCATCCGTAATCCTGATCACAGTCCTGAGCATCATCTTCAGCGTCATCCTTTTCAAATACGGAATGGACAAGGTAATCACTCAGCTTCAGAACGGAAAAAGAACCTTCGTATTAAACTGGCCTGAATGGATCTTCTGGTCCTTCGTCCCTATCGGTGCAGGATGCATGATCCTTCACTTCATCGAATTCTGTCTGGACTTCTGCTGCAAAACCGATAGCGCAGAAAATGCCGACAAAAACACAAAAAGTAACATGAACACAATCACAACAGACAAAAAGGAGGGCAAATAAATGATCAGTGCAATCTTATTTATCTCCTTCTTCATATTCCTGATCCTCGGTGTGCCCATCGGAATCTGCCTCGGACTTTCCTCCGTATGCGCAATCCTCTACTCCGGTACATCCCTGACGATTGTAGCAACAAATATGTACTCAGGAATCAGTAAATTCCTGCTCCTGGCAATCCCATTCTTCGTACTGTCAGGTAACATCATGGCAAAAGCCGGTATCTCCAAACGACTGATCAAATTCGTTGATACCTGCGTAGGACACAAAAAAGGCGGTATCGCTATCGTATGTGTCATCGTAGCCTGCTTCTTCGGCGCAATCTCCGGTTCCGGTCCTGCAACTGTTGCAGCCCTTGGTGCCGTACTGATCCCTGCAATGGTAGAACAGGGCGGTTTCTCCGCACCATTCTCCACAGCACTGATGGCTACCTCAAGTTCCATTGCCATCGTCATCCCGCCAAGTATCGCCTTCGTTGTATATGCTTCCATCACAGGCACATCCATCGCAGATATGTTCATGGCAGGTATCGTACCAGGTCTTCTTATGGGCGTGGCACTGGTAATCGTAGTAATGCTGGAAGCAAAGAAGCATAACATCAAACCATCCAGAGAAAAAGCCTCAGGCAAAGAACGCTGGGACGCTTTCAAAGATGCTTTCTGGGGATTCCTGATGCCAATCATCATCCTGGGCGGTATCTATGGCGGTATCTTCACACCAACAGAAGCAGCAGCCGTATCCGTTGTATACGGACTCTTCGTAGGTATGGTCATCTACCGCGAGGTTTCCATCCGCGATATGTTTGACATCCTGGTAGACTCAGCAAAGACAACCGGCGGTATCATGCTCATCGTAGCAAGTGCCTCCCTGTTCTCCTTTGTATGTACCAAATTCGGTATTGCAGAAGCAGCCTCCAATTTACTTGGAAGCATCGCACACAACCAGTTTACCTTCCTGCTGATCGTAAACATCATCTTCCTGATCGCAGGATGCTTCATTGATGCAAACTCCGCTATGTACATCTTCATTCCGATCATGCTTCCTGTATGTAAGGCACTGGGATACGATGTGGTAGCATTCGGTGTTATGGCAACTGTAAACCTTGCAATCGGACAGGTAACTCCTCCTGTAGGTGTAAACCTTTTCGTAGCAATCAGTATCAAGATTAAAAAAGGTCTGGAAGTTACTCTGCAGGAGATCTCAAGGGCAGTTGTGCCAATGATCGCAGCCTGCGTTGCAGTTCTTCTGATCGTTACATACATCCCGATTACCTCCACCTTCCTTCCGAAAGCTCTTGCAAAAGAAGGCTCCTACACAGGTGATCAGTCCTCCGCTTCCTCAGATACAGCTTCCAAGGATGCTGGAGACGGCAATAACTCATTCGACACAATCGCAGATTACAGCGACCTTGACTGGCCAGAAATGACCTGGAACTTCGCTTGCTCCACTACTGAAACAAGTACCTGGGCTGACGGCGGACGTAAGTTCGGTGAACTGATGGAAAAAGCCACAGGCGGCAAAGTTAAAGTCAATATTTACGCTGCTGACCAGCTGACAAACGGCAACCAGTCTGAAGGTATTCAGGCTCTGATGAATGGTGATCCGGTTCAGATCTCCATGCACTCCAACCTGATCTACTCCGCTTTTGACCCACGTTTCAACGTTGTTTCTCTTCCGTTTGTCTATGATTCTTATGATGACGCAGATGCGAAATTCGACGGCGAAGCTGGTGAAAAGCTGAAAGAAATCCTCAGTGAGTACGGACTCCACTGCATGGGTATTGCAGAGAACGGTTTCCGCGAAATCACAAACAGCAAACATGAAATTAAATCAGTAGACGATATGAAGAACCTGAAGGTTCGTGTAGCAGGCTCCAACCTTCTGATGGAATGCTACAAGAGATGGGGCGCTGATGCCACCAACATGAACTGGTCAGAAACCTACACAGCACTTCAGCAGAACACTGTTGAAGGTCAGGAGAATCCACTTCCTGCTATCGACGCTGCAAGTGTCCAGGAGGTTCAGCCTTACTGCTCTATGTGGGATGCAATCTATGACTGTCTATTCTTCTGTATCAACGAAGACATCTACAATGGTCTGACACCAGAGCAGCAGAAAGTTGTTGACGAAGCAGGTCAGAAAGCAGTTGAATACGAGCGTTACATCAACCGTTCCGGTGATGACGAAATCAAAGAACGCTGGGCAAGCCAGAATGGTGTAACAATCACAGAAAAAGAAGATATGGATATCGACTCCTTCAAAAAGGCAGTTGACGGTATCGATGACTGGTTTGTAAACGAACTGAAGAGCCAGGGCTACGACGATGCACAGGATCTGGTTGACCTTTTCACAAAGGATTCCTTCAACACAGTGGAAGATTACAGTAATCTGGACTGGCCGGAAACAACCTGGAACTTCGCTTGCTCCACTACTGAGACAAGTACATGGGCTGACGGCGGACGTAAGTTCGGCGAACTGATGGAAAAAGCTACAGGCGGCAAAGTTAAAGTCAACATTTACGCAGCTGACCAGCTGACAAACGGCAACCAGTCCGAAGGTATCCAGGCTCTGATGAATGGTGACCCGGTTCAGATCTCCATGCACTCCAACCTGATCTACTCCGCATTCGATCCACGTTTCAATGTTGTTTCTCTTCCATTCATCTATGATTCTTATGATGATGCTGATGCAAAATTTGACGGCGAAGCCGGTGAGAAGCTGAAAGAAATCCTCGGTGAATACGGACTCCACTGCATGGGTATCGCAGAAAACGGTTTCCGTGAACTGACAAACAGCAAACATGAAGTGAAAACTGTTGACGATATGAAGAACCTCAAAGTTCGTGTAGCCGGTTCCAACCTTCTTATGGAATGCTACAAGAGATGGGGTGCTGATGCTACTAACATGAACTGGTCTGAAACTTATACAGCACTTCAGCAGAACACTGTTGAGGGTGAGGAGAATCCACTTCCTGCTATCGACGCTGCAAGCGTTCAGGAAGTTCAGCCTTACTGCTCTATGTGGGATGCAATTTATGACTGTCTGTTCTTCTGTATCAACGAAGACATCTACAACGACCTGACACCAGAACAGCAGGCTGTTGTTGATGAATGCGGACAGAAAGCTGTTGAGTACGAACGTTACATCAACCGTTCCAGCGATGATGAAATCAAAGAACGCTGGGAATCCAAAAACGGCGTGACATTCACAGAGAAATCTGATATGGATATCGATTCCTTCAAGGAAGCCGTTGACGGTGTAGACGAATGGTTCGTAAACGAACTCAAGAGCCAGGGCTACGACGACGCCCAAGATCTGGTTGATCTGTTTACAAAATAACACCTTTATCCAATTAGAAAAGTTAATATCTCCATAAAAATAAAAGAACAGGGTATGAAGTTTCATCAAATAAAGATGAGCTTCATACCCTGTTTAATTATTGTTACTGTTCACTCCGTGCCCAGTAACACGCTTCGCGATGCACAGAATTTATGCTAATCGCATAAATTCGCGCTGTATGTCTCGGGATTTTGGCATATTCATGCCAAAACGCCTCGCGGGATAGTGGCGTGTGAACAGTAACTAATTATTTATATAATTTAAGTATTAGAACATAAAGTACTTGATATCTTCTCTCTTTAACGTTATACTGAACTGGTATAATTGAACAGACTCCGGATGCGAAGTTTCTACCCTTGCCTTCCAGTTTTATGAAAGGAGGGGATGCCTGATGAACACAATGGAAGTTCTTACTTTATTATTAGTAATCTTTACGGCATTGACTTACATAGATCAACATAAAAAGAAATAAGCATCCAACTTTGGGCGGTGGGATGCTTAAATTCTTTTCACATTAATTTTACCGAGGGTAACCGGAACTAGCTTCCGGTCAACTTCTAAGTAGATTATACAATGGAGCACTTGAATTTTCAAGTGCTCTTTTATAACAATTCAGATAGGATTCCACATGTGTTGAGTCAATCGGATATTCGCAATCCGCTTTCGCTACTTGCTCATAACCAAATAACTGCTTCGCAGTTTATCAGAAGGGGCTTGTACCCCTTCTGATACAAGCAAGTCCCCACCCACTGCTTATTGCTCTTCGCAATTGAAGTAGGGGACTTACTTGATTTGGTTAAAACAAAGTGAATTGCAACTTTCATATTTTCAGATAAGACTTTATCTTCTCTTCCTGCAAATCCTCACCAATTACAATCAAAACCTCCTGCCCTACATGAAGAGGACGGATCGTAATTTCATTCTTAGTAGCATTTAATTCAATCCACTTTTTCCAATTTTTCTCCGTCTGAACAGACTTTCCAGAAATTCCATCACCATCGTCCACTCTCATAAATCCTTTCATACGAAATACATGTCCGCATTCCGGATCAGACAGAATCTTCTCTGCCGCTTCCCGCAGTTCCTTCTCGGTCATTTTCACATTCATATAATACAGAGAAGTAAACGCCTCATCCGCTTCGAGCTCCGGTTTCCGGTAAGTTGACATCTCATATCCACAGGACGCAATCCCGGCAAAGTCCTCTTTCGACATTTCATCCCAGTTTTTGTGGATAACATTACCCATTTTATCCATATCCTGTTCCGTATTTTCCTTACCTAAACCGCCAAATCTCCTGCGACAATGCACCTTCTCCAGCGCCCGATTTACATGATCAATTGTCCCCTGAATTTCCTCCGGTGAAGCCTCCTGGCTCTTGCTCATCACGATACATCCCGCATCTGCCACCTCAGAAGCCAGAATAAAATCCGCCTCATCCGACAAATCATTCTCCAGCCTGGAATCCACGATCGCAATCACATTTCCAATCTGGTACCAGCGATTCAGTGGTTCTTCATGAAGGATATCAAAGAACTCATCCACATCAAAAATCCCCGACGGTTCCACGATCACACGATCATATCCGCACATTCCCATAGCAATCAGCTTCGTTTTAAACCGTCTCCTGTGACAGTCCTTGTCACACCCACCGGAAATCATCTCCAGCTCACAGTTATCTCCCATCAGATCCTGAAGCAACATCATATCCACATTCACTGCCCCATAATCATTCTCAAGTATTCCAATATTATTTCCTTCATCCATCAGATACTTCGCATACTTCCTGATAAACGTCGTCTTCCCCGACCCCAGAAAGCCTGTGATTAAATCTACCTTAACCATTCGTTGTTTTCCATTCCTTTCGTAAACTTATATCGCATAATAATTGATAATTTTTTATCTGAATTTTTCATAAACAATCTCCATAATTTTTTATTATAACGGAAAACTTAAGTAATAACAATGGACTAACAGAACAACAAATTAACTTAAATATATTCCTTCCATAGTATAAGGGCGCAGCAGACCTTATCTGTCTGCCACACCCTTATACGCATACCTTTTAATCCATATAACTCTATATAAAAGTAATCCTTTAAGATAACTCCAGCTTACCAGTATAAAGCTGATAATAAGTTCCTTTTAACTTAATGAGGTCTTCATGGTCACCTCTTTCAATGATCTTACCATGATCCAGTACGATGATGGCATCGCTGTTTCTGATGGTTGAGAGTCGATGGGCGATTACGAATACGGTACGGCCTTTCATCAGGTTATCCATACCTTTCTGTACGATACTCTCTGTACGGGTATCGATACTTGAAGTTGCTTCATCCAGGATCAGTACCGGCGGGTTGGCTACGGCTGCTCTGGCGATAGAGAGAAGCTGGCGCTGTCCCTGAGAGAGTTCCTCGCCGTCACCGCTTAACATGGTGTCATATCCATTCGGAAGCATCTTGATGAACTGGTCTGCATGAGCCAGTCTTGCTGCCTCATATACTTCCTCATCTGTCGCATCCAGTTTACCATAGCGGATATTTTCCCTAATAGTTCCAGTGAACAGATGAGTATCCTGAAGTACAATTCCCAGAGAACGTCTGAGGTCGTCTTTCTTAATCTTCGTGATGTTGATTCCGTCGTAACGGATCTTACCTTCCTGAATATCGTAGAAACGGTTAATCAGGTTTGTGATGGTTGTCTTACCGGCACCGGTAGAACCTACGAAAGCAAGTTTCTGTCCTGGTTTTGCAAAGAGACTGATGTCTTTCAGAATTACTTTATCCGGGTTATAACCGAAAGTAACATCTTCGAAACGTACATCTCCTGTCAGCTCTGTGTAGCTTACAGAACCGTCTGCGGAATGCGGATGTTTCCATGCCCACATACCTGTTCTTTCTTTGCATTCTATGATGTTTCCATTGGCATCTTTCTTCGCATTGACAAGTTCTACATAGCCTTTATCCTCTTCCGGTTCCTCATCAATGAGCCTGAAGATTCGTTCTGCACCAGCCAGAGCCATAACGATTGCGTTAAACTGCTGTGCCACCTGCATAAATGGCTGTGTGAAGCTCTTTGTAAACTGCAGATAGGAAGCCATGACACCAAGAGTGATGCCGCCGATTCCTGTTACAGATAGAAGTCCGCCAAGTACAGCTGTTAAAACGAACTGCAGGTTACCAATGTTACCAATTACAGGTCCCATCATGTTACCGTATTTATTGGCATTTGCAGAACTTTCGAAAAGTGCTTCGTTGAGTTTGTCAAATTCTTCTTTGGACTGCTCTTCGTGGTTAAAAACTTTTACAACTCTCTGTCCGTTCATTCTCTCTTCCACGAAACCAGTCACATCTGCCAGAGATACCTGCTGGCGGATGAAGTATTTACCACTGTTAGAACCGATTTTATTCGTGACCTTCAACATGACGAAAATGATCACAACTGCCAGAATTGTAAGCAGCGGGCTTAACACCAGCATGGAAATAAATGTAACAATGATCGTAAACAATGCCATCAATGCCTGCGGAATCGCCTGGCTGATCATCTGTCTCAATGTGTCGGTATCGTTGGTATAAAGACTCATGATGGATCCGTTTGTGTTCTGATCGAAGTAGCGGATCGGGAGAGTCTGCATATGTTCAAACATATCGTCACGGACACGTTTCAGCACGCCCTGACCGATATAAACCATTGTTCTGGTATAGATAAATGTAGCAATTACACCAAGAAGGAAAATACAGCCAAGAACGGAAAGCGCCTTATACAGTTCTGCAAAGTTCGGATCTGTCTGTCCGATCAGCGGAATGATAAAATCATCCAGCAGGAATTTCAATGACAGAGAAACAGAAATGCTGGCTACTGAACTAATAAAGATACAGATAAACACAAGGATAAACTGTGCTTTATAAGTTGCTGTCATATATTTCAGAAGTCTTTTGGCAGTTTTGATGGTATTCTGATCTAATTTTTTCTTCTTATTCATCGTCTCCGCCTCCTTTGACCTGTGATTCATATACTTCTCTGTAAATATCGTTTGTCTTAAGCAGTTCTTCGGATGTTCCCACGCCTACGATCTTACCGTCATCCAGTACGATAATCTGGTCTGCATCCTCAATAGAAGAAACTCGCTGTGCAATAATGATTTTTGTTGTATTCGGGATTTCCTCGCGAAAAGCCTTACGGATCAGGGCATCTGTTCTGGTATCTACCGCACTGGTAGAGTCATCCAGGATCAAAATCTTCGGTTTCTTAAGAAGTGCTCTGGCAATACACAGACGCTGCTTCTGTCCACCGGATACGTTGTTACCACCCTGAACGATCATAGTATTATAGCCATCCGGGAATTCACTGACGAATCCGTCTGCCTGTGCAAGCTTACAAACTCGCTGAACTTCTTCATCACTGGCATGTTCATCGCCCCAGCGGATGTTTTCATAAATGCTTCCGGAGAAAAGCACATTTTTCTGCAGTACCATAGAAACCTGGTCACGAAGAACCTCCAGATTATAGTTACGGACATCTACGCCGCCAACCTGTACATTTCCCTTCGTGACATCATAGAGTCTCGGAATCAGCTGTACCAGAGTAGATTTGGCACTACCGGTTCCACCGATAACACCGACGGTCTGACCTGATTTAATATGAAGGTTTACATCCTTCAGGGAAAGGTTTCCGCCTTCTCCTGCATAGCTGAAATCTACATGATTGAAGTCAATAGAACCATCTGCCACTGTTTTTACTGCATCAGCCTTATCCTGCATTTCCGGAACTTCATCCAGAACTTCAATGATACGGTCTGTAGATGCCTGTGCGATCATAATCATAACAAATACGAAAGTTACCATGTTCAGGGACATCAGAATCTGAAGTGCATAAACGATAACACTTGTCAGTTCACCAGTCTCCATGCCGCCGAGAACGATTCCTCTTCCACCGATGGCAACAATGATAATAATTACGGTATACATCATAAACTGCATAACCGGAGCATTCCATGCAACAATCTTCTCTGCTTTAGTAAAGAGGTTGTAAACGTATTTGGAAATTCCATGGAATTTCTCGATCTCATGGTCTTCTCTTACGAATGCCTTAACTACGCGGGATGCATTTACATTTTCCTGTACAGAATTGTTCAGGATATCGTACTCATCAAATACTTTGATGAAATGCGGATGTGCTTTCTTTGCAATGAAGATCAATGTACCGCCCAGAAGCGGAACTACGACCAGGAAAAGTAAAGCAACTTCCTTGTTAATGGTCAGTGTCATGATCCATGACAGAATGATCATAAACGGTGCTCTGGCAAGGAGACGTATGCTCATCATATATGCCTGCTGCACGTTCGTGATATCTGTAGTCAATCGTGTGACCAGACCTGAGGTTGAAAAGTGGTCGATATTTTTGAAGGAGAAATCCTGCACCTTGTAAAAAATATCATGTCGTAAATTCTTTGCATATCCTGCTGCCGCAACTGCCGCCATGTTTCCGGCCTGTACACCGAAAAACAGAGAGATCATTGCCATTGCAACAAGGATGACTCCTCGCTGGATGATATAGCTCATATCGCCGTTTGCGATACCTACGTCGATGATCTTCGCCATTTCCAGCGGAATCAGAACTTCCATCAGTACTTCCAGAATTACAAGGATCGGAGCCAATACAGACTGCTTCTTGTATTCCCGGACGGAACTTAAAAGTTTCTTATTCATCTTTGTCGATGTCCTCCTTATTCTTTATAATTGTTACCTCTCATTACTTTTTATGTTCACAATGTTCTTCTTTACCATGAACATCATCAACTTCCTGTGACTGTCTCTCTTTCTCCTGATCTGCCAGACAATTACATACGCTTCTGCGATTTTCATACATCTGCCACAGAACCTGCTTGCACAGCTCCACATCTTCTTTCGGGATTCCCCGAACCATTGCCTCTTCATTTTCCTCGATGCTCTTAAGAATTGCCAGGCGGATGTTCTCTGCCTTTTCGGTAGGGACAATCCGTTTCAGACGTGCATCCTGTCTGGCACTCTCTCTGTAAATATAGCCATTCTTCTCCATCAGCTTCAGAATTCCGGTCGCTGTTGGCTTTCTGACCTGAAATTCCTCTTCAACATCTTTCTGATAAAGATCCCGATGCATCGTTTCGAGAAGAATGAATTTCAGCACATGCTTCTGCATCGTTGTCAGATCATCATTCTCCATCACTTCGGTCGGATTATGCCGCCGCATGGAATGTGACAAAATATGGATCAGCCTGCCAACATACATATCCTTTAGTCTCTGTTTCATTTCTTCCTCTATCGCTCCTGCACCTCCTGTCAGTCAGATATTTGTAATCCGCTTCATTACTTTCTGATTTATAGCAAGCTGATAAAATCCCACCTCTTCAGAATACCAGTACATAGAATCCTGAAAGTGGGAAGTTTTATGGCTTTCTATTTAGTTAGTACCCTAACTATTTTTTTATTATAATGATGCATATGTGGAATGTCAATCATTTTTATCGTTACTGTTCACTCCGTTCTCAGTAACGTAGCCAAAATTCATTCCAGATTGCCTGCGGCAATGGAATTTTGGCTTGTATGTCTCGGGATTTTGGCATATTTATGCCAAAACACCTCGCGGGATAGTGGTGTGTGAACAGTAACTTTTTATCAATAACAATTTGTATTTTTTATAATCCAGAAATTGCGTCTGCCCGGAAAGTATGTTAATATTGTTTCACTGAGTACAGCGATAAAATACAAAAGTCCGAAAATAATATTCTGTAAAATCAGATGGATTCCGGACTATGTTTAATAACAAAGGAGGATTTTTATTATGTATATTACATGTCTTGACGTAGAAGGTGTATTGGTGCCGGAAATCTGGGTTGCATTCGCAGAAGCCAGCGGAATCCCGGAACTTAAGAGAACTACCCGTGATGAACCAGATTATGATAAATTAATGAACTGGCGACTTGGCATTCTGAAAGAACATGGTCTCGGACTGAAAGAGATCCAGGATGTTATCGCAAAAATTGACCCGCTTCCAGGTGCTAAGGAATTTCTGGATGAACTTCGTTCCTTCTCTCAGATCATCCTGATCAGTGATACTTTCACACAGTTTGCTGCACCTCTAATGGAAAAGCTTGGAAGACCAACACTGTTTTGCAACACTCTTGAAGTTGCAGACAGCGGTGAAATCACCGGCTTCAAGATGAGAGTGGAACAGTCCAAATTAAGCACTGTCAAAGCTTTACAGTCTATCGGATTTGATACGATCGCAAGTGGTGATTCCTACAATGACCTTGGTATGATCCAGGCAAGTAAAGCCGGATTCCTTTTCAGAAGCACTGATAAGATCAAAGCCGATTACCCGGATATCCCGGCATATGAAGCTTATGATGAATTACTGTCAGCTATTAAGAATGCTATGAAATAATTGACGGAAATCCTAGTGTGCCGACAAGTTGATTCTTGAAGCAATCTTGCAGGATAAATTTTCTTATTTCAAGGCGAAGGAGAGAGGCGTAGCGGTGGCTACGGCGACCGACGACAACGCGGAAATAAGGAATTTAGACGCAAGATTGTTCGAGAAATCAACTTGTCGGTACACTAGAAACTAATTATTTTGAAACATTACTCAAAAATCAATCAATAGCAATTTCGTATTGTAAATAATTTCCAATTATTACAAAAACCATCATACATTCCCAATAACATCGAAATATTTTTTCGTTGCATCGGTTCTGTATGATGGTTTTTTATAAATTCACACAATATATCTCAGGATTTTAGAAGATCCAAAAACGCTTACTATTTTTACTATTTCGTTATCCCGTATTTCTCTTTAAACTGCTCCGCCGAACATGGCTTGCTGTAATAATATCCCTGAATATAATCCGGTTTCATTTTAGTGATCGATTCCAGTTCTTCTTTCGTCTCAATCCCCTCTATCACAACTTTAAGGTTCAGGCTATGTATCATATCTATAATATAATCTAACAGTTTATGTTCATATTCGTTCTTTAACGCCTGCATCGTGAAGCTGCGGTCAATCTTCAACGTATTCGAAGAAAGTCTTCCGATATTTTTCAGGTTCGAATATCCCGTACCGAAATCATCCATCGCGATACAGACACCAATCTTCTTAAAACTCTCCCACATGTGCCGGACATTCTTGGATGTCTCCAGATCTCCGCCAACATCATTAACGACCAGATATTCAATATAATATACGTCAAAAGTCTGAGTAAATTTTCATCTACAGTTCCCTTCAGGAATTCTTATATCAATCCGGCTACAGTTCAAACGCTTTCTTTATGCTGTCATAATGCAGAAATTTTCCTTCTGCCGCAAACGCCTTAATCTCATCAACTGTAGCAAACATATATCCGTCTGTTTCCTCTGTCTGCAGATGCAGATTCTTCTCGTCAATGTCCATCACAAAGCGATACACATCCACGAAATAATTATCGCCCTCACCCGGGTTCTCTCTCTTATATGTAAAAAGATATCCACCTTCTGCACCACGTGCATCCAGACCTGTTTCCTCTTTTACCTCACGCAAAACAGCTTCGTAAGATTCCTCTCCCGCCTGAGCAGCACCACCGGATACTTCCCACCAGCCAGGTGCCCATGCTTTCGTCATTACGCGTTTTGTTATAAGAAAAGTTCCATCCGGTCTTGCAACCACACCCAGAACTGTCAGATGATATTCTCCATCCTTTAAGCACCAGTCATTTCTCTTCATTGTGCGTCCGGTCGGTTTCTTGTCTTTATCATAAATGTCCCAAAACTCCATGTTGATCTGTTTCCTTTCATTAATGTATTGCTGCCCTTCATTATACGGCTTTTCCCTGTCGTAAAGCAACTTATTTATGAAAAATAAACAAGATACCTGCAAAATATCCTTAAATTCCATGCATCCTTGCATTGAAATTAAAACAATTATTAAGTATAATTGCATTAGACAACTGTCACCGTATGGAGGCAGTCATTTAAAGGAGGAATATTATTATGGCAACATGGAAAAATCTGGATACCCTTGCTTCTTACAGCAAACTTGCCGAACTGAAAGGTCACGTAAGTATCGCTGACGCCATGGCAGGTGAGAAGGGTGCAGAACGTGTAGTGAAATACAGCGCACCAATGGCAGCCGGTTTAACTTACAACTATGCTGCAAAACAGGTGGATGAGACAGTTCTTGACGCACTTGCAAAACTTGCAGATGAGGCCGAACTTATCGACAAATTCCAGGAATTATACAA
The DNA here is from genome assembly GCF_037890165.1 of Blautia sp. HCN-1074. Classification (NCBI taxonomy): domain Bacteria; kingdom Bacillati; phylum Bacillota; class Clostridia; order Lachnospirales; family Lachnospiraceae; genus Blautia; species Blautia sp. HCN-1074. Next base: position 82,156 of record NZ_JBBKBP010000010.1, on the reverse strand, counting down.
CGGCGCTGTAATCAATACAGGGGAGAAACGTATGGTTCTTCATCACCTTGCACGTACCCAGCTTGGTGAAGCTGTAGTTGTAGACGGTGTTGACAAACGTGAATTCTACGTTGCACAGCAGAAGAAAGCGGCAGACTTTGCAAACAAAGTTCACGCAGGTGAGATCACAAATGAAAACGGCGAGAAATTCACAACCGTAGTACAGATCGGTATCGGTGGAAGCGACTTAGGTCCTCGTGCATTATATATCGCTCTTGAGAACTGGGCAAAAGCAAACAACACATTCAAGATGGAAGCGAAATTCATCAGCAACGTAGACCCTGATGATGCAGCTGCTGTTCTTGCTTCCGTAGACCTTGCTCATTCTCTTTTCATCGTTGTATCCAAGTCCGGTACAACTCTTGAGACATTAACAAACGAAGCATTTGTAAAGAATGCTCTCATTAAAGCAGGATTAAATCCTTCCAGACATATGCTTGCTGTAACAAGTGAGACTTCTCCTCTGGCTAAGAGCGAAGATTATCTGACAGCAATCTTTATGGATGACTATATCGGCGGACGTTACTCTTCTGTTTCCGGTGTAGGTGGAGCAATCCTTTCCCTTGCATTCGGTCCTGAAGTATTTGCACAGATCCTTGACGGAGCTGCTGCTGAGGACAAGCTTGCTACAAACAAGAACATCCTTGAGAACCCGGATATGCTTGACGCCCTGATCGGTGTTTATGAGAGAAACGTACAGGGATATCCTGCTACAGCAGTTCTTCCATACTCTCAGGCATTAAGCCGTTTCCCTGCACACTTACAGCAGTGTGATATGGAGTCCAACGGTAAATCTGTAAACCGTTTCGGTGAACCTGTAAACTATGTGACAGGACCGGTTATCTTCGGTGAGCCAGGTACAAACGGACAGCATTCCTTCTATCAGTTATTACATCAGGGAACTGATATCGTTCCGCTTCAGTTCATCGGCTTTAAGAAGAGCCAGCTTGGTGTAGATGTTGATATCGAGAACAGCACAAGCCAGCAGAAACTCTGCGCTAACGTTGCAGCTCAGATCGTAGCATTTGCATGCGGTAAAGAAGACGAGAACCTCAACAAGAACTTCAAGGGCGGTCGTCCTTCCAGTATCATCGTAGGTGAAGAACTGACACCGGCTTCTCTCGGTGCATTACTAGCTCACTTCGAGAACAAGATCATGTTCCAGGGATTCGTATGGAACTTAAACAGCTTCGACCAGGAAGGTGTACAGCTTGGTAAAGTCCTTGCCAAACGTGTTCTCGCACACGACACTGACGGAGCACTGAAAGTATACAGCGATCTGTTAAACATCTGATTTGTAGTTTTATACTTTTACAGAAAATATCTACGGGAAATCATTCTGATCTGGATGATTTCCCGCTTTTTATGTCATAGGAATGTTATTCAATAGTTTTCTATAATATAAAAACCATCATACAATCCCCACAAGATTCTGTATGATGGTCTTCCTATCTTCTTTTAATTTAATTATGCTTCGCAGAGCTTCTGCACAAATTCAGCTCTCGGCGATGGTCTGGAATAATAAAATCCCTGGATATCATCACAGCCCATTTCTCTCAGAAGTTCTACCTGATCCGCGCTCTCCACACCTTCGGCAATCACATTCATGCCAAGTCCATGTGCAAGAATTGTTATCTGCTGCACGATCATTCTTCCCTTATCTTGCCCGATACAGTCTATCAGACTCTTATCGATCTTCAATGTATTAAATGGCAGTTCACTTAATGTGATCAGAGAAGAATACCCGGAGCCAAAGTCATCCATGTGCAATGCAAATCCAGCATTTACCAGTCTCTCTGTAAAGTCTCTGATCTTCACATTATTCAATGTAGCCGTCTCTGTCAGTTCGATCGGCACACAGGAAAATGGAATTCCCGTTTCTTTTACGATGTCAACATAACGGTCTACAACGCCTGTATGATGAATACTTACACGTGACAGATTTACCGAGATTGGAACCAGTTTCTGTCCTTTCTCTATAAGTTCTCGCTGAAATTCACATACATATCTGAATATATATTCATCCAGTTTTACGATCAGGCCATCCCTCTCATATAGCGGAATAAAATCCCCCGGCATTACCATAGAGCCATCCGGATTGATCCAGCGTACCAGAGACTCTGCTCCTACAATTTTCTCTGTTTTTGCATCATATTTCGGCTGGAAATATGCTGCAAACTCTTTATCACGAATCGCACTGTCAAATCGGTTCTCCAGCTTTCTGTCAAACATCTGTTTCTGGTTTAACTCTTTCGTATAATATGCAATACTGTTCTCATAATTATCACGAATACTGCGGATTGCCATAAATCCTCTGTCACAGATTACGGAAACCGGTAACGAAATATCAATATCTTCATAAATTCCGTACTTAACCATAAGATTCGGAATCGGAGCATTCTCCGCAATTTCTTCTGTCACCCTCTTCATTATATCTAACGACAGATCCATATCCCCATAAGCAAGGCATACAAACTGATCACTTCCATATCTGGATATCAGACCATGCGGCATCATCTTTGCATATGTCCGGGCCAGATAACACAGAACCTGATCCCCGATCTTATCTCCATAACTGCTGTTAATCAGTTTAAAATCTCTGATGTCGGCAACTACCAGATGAAATTTCTCCTCCGCCTTAGCCTTTAGAAGTACTTTGGCATGATAGAAGAATGCCTGTCTGGTATAAATTCCGGTAAGTTCGTCATGTTCTACCGCTGTAAGTGTCAGCACAGACTCTCTTAACTTTATTACACTGTTGATTCTGCCCATTACAATTTTAAAATTATAAGGTTTCGGAATAAAATCAACCGCACCCAGATCCAGACACTGAATCTCCGCATCCTTCGAATTACTTCCGGTCATAACAATAACCGGTATCGTTGATAACACTTTATCCGTATTTCTCCGTCTAAGAAATTCAAATCCATCACACACCGGCATGCAGATGTCAAGTAATACTACAGATAATTCTCTGTAATATTCCCTGAGAATCTTAAGTCCTTCTTCCCCATTCTCCGCAAGAAGAACTTCAAATCTCTCTTCCAGAAAAGAAGAAAGAATTTCACGATTCAGTTCATTGTCCTCTACGACCAGAATCTTTCTCTTTGCTGGCGTTTTTCCCGGTTCCAGCAGTTTTACATTGTCAGAATCTTTTATCATACTTCTCTATTGCTCCCTTCAGACCGAAAAGCCAAACATTACTGTTCATTCCGTTTCCGGCAACAGCAAAACATCTCCGGATATGTCTGCCGGAGATGCTTAAAATTCATTGACGATCTGTTTGTTCTTCTAATGTATCTTAAAATAACCGGCCAGATGTATACTCTCGTTTCCTGTCAGAGTTTTCTACAATTTAGGCCTCGTAACCTCACAATTTTAATTATGCAAAATATCCTAAGTTATAAAAAAATCATACATGATATAAAATGTATTTTGGCTTCTTAATTTTACCTTATTCTGCATATTCTTTCAAGAGTTAATATGAAATCGGGGAAACTCTTTCGTTACTGTTGTTACTGTTCCACGCCACTATCCCGCGAACAGTAACATGACGTCCACAATTTGCAGACGTCACATTTCCAATTGCTACCGTTTTCTCTTTCCCGGTAGCTCATATAAAATTTATTCCATTACAGAATATCGCAGAACTTCTCTTCGTCAAGAGCAAACTCCATTTCATTACTGACGGAAAAAATATATCCATCGAATTCCAGAGTCTTAAAAAAACAGTTTTTCTCTGAAGATTTTCCGAGGATAAATCCATTCTCTGTCGGAATTACTTCAAACGAGTCCAGTGCAAGGCTCATTCCTTTTCCAGTCATCTTCATGTAGCTTTCTTTTAATGTCCAGAGTGTAAAGAATGCTCTGTTTTTGTCATCCGCAGATCTTATATATTCAAGTTCTGTGGAGTAGAAATAATGTTCTGCTACCTCAAGTGGCGCTTTACTGTTCTTTTCAATGTCACATCCGACTTCGCAGTCTGATAATACACCGACTACATAATCCCCTGCATGTGACACATTAAAAAAGAGGTTGTCCACAAATGGTTTTTCATTTTCGGAATACTTCAGATCATTTTCTGAAAATCCATTTTCATTAAGAATTTTCCTGATGATGATACCTGCTCCAAGACTTCTCTTCCGGTCATCAGGCTGAAGATACCTGATGACCTTTTTTCTTCGCCTCTCGTCAACCAGTTCGAGAAGCTTTTTATCCTGCAACGGATCATTAAAATTCCTGATATTGATTCTGTATAATTTCATTTTATATCATCCATAAATCAAATTGCTGACCACTCAGTCCTCAGCAATACACTACATTACCTGAATATCTCGTAGAATAACGTTATATAAACATCAGCAATCCTTATATCTTATCTCTCGATTTCTATCTGCTGGTCAAATCCGGTAAGTCTGAAAATATCAAATACTTCATCCGAAACATTTATAATCTTAAATCCATCCTTACCCATCATCTTCTTATATGCAACGATTACCTGACGCAGTCCTGCTGAAGAAATATATTCAAGCTTTGCAAAATCAAACACGAGGCTTGTAATGCTATCCTCAAGTTCTGAAAGTGCCTCCTGTAACTGAGGTGCTGTCTGTGTATCAAGCCATCCGCTGATCTCCAGCGTTGCTTTATTTCCTTCTGTTTTCTTTACGATTTCCATGAAATGTACCTCCTTTTTTATCCAATTTAATCAAAGAACGTAAGTCTGTCAAGTGCTGCTATCGCACTTTCAAGATATTTATCATCCGTAACAGGCCATTTATAATCGAGTCGGTAAAGAACCTGTGCCGTAAATCGGTTACTATAATCCAATGTATAAATCTCATTTTCATTATGTGAAGTATACGCAATAAGTCCCGAAACAGCTTCAGAATCTTTATTACTCTTCGCAAACTCTTTTACAGTTGCCTCGAAATCCTCATCTCTTACAATATCAATCTTAAATCCATAATCGCGCATTGCATAGATCAGATCTGCCATGTAAATATGGTGGCTGTTGCAGGCATGAAATACAGTAAATCTCCTGTCTGTCTGCGCAAGCTTCAGAACTGCAAGGGCAGTGGAGTCAATAGGAGAAAATTCTGCGGCTTCATGCATACCTCCGATCGGGAACTTACCTACAGCCTTATATCCTCTCAGACTGCGCAGGAATCCGTTGGTAATAAAGTTAATCTGGAACTCACCATCAGAATCTCTGCTCATAAGATTTCCCACACGCATAATCTTTCCGTCAAGTCCGTCTGCGACAGCTTCAAGTACTGCTCTCTCGGCGAGGAACTTTGTACGGATATATTCATTCGTAATACTCTGTCCAATATACAGATCATTTTCACCAAAAAGTCTGGACATCGGCGGAACACCATTTGAACCTTCACCTGCAACGGAAACTGTAGAAATCTGAATCAGTCTGCGTCCATTATTTTTGCAGAAATCAACGAGATTTTCTACGCCATGCACGTTTATTTTCTCCAGGACATCACCTGCTGCAAAATGCTTTACGCAGGCTGCACAGTTAATGATCGTATTAAATTTATACGCAGAAAATCCATTCACTTCTTCTTTTGATGTAATATCGCCATCCACGCAAACAATACGCTCTTTGAACATTTCCCGATATGGATTGTCGAAATAGTACATCAGCATATTCATCATTCTCTTCTCCGATGATTCATATGCACCTTTACGTACAAGGCAGTAAACTTTGCCATCATAATTATCCAGATATGCTTTCAGAACATGTATTCCAAGGAAACCTGTCGCACCTGTGATCATGATGTCTCCGAGATTTTCTTTCGTTATTCTGTCAACATTCTCTTCCACATTTCCGCTGATAACACTCTGTATTTTGTTGTAATTATATTTTGAAAATTCATTGTCACTCTGTACAGCTTCAGCTGCCCCGTCATCATCGACGATTGCTGAAAGTGCGCGAATCGTAGGATGTTTGAAAATATCTGCATACACGATTGAAATATTCTTTGAGAGGCACATGATTGCAACCTTTGAAGCAATAAGTGAAGAACCTCCCAGTTCAAAGAAGTTATCATCTATTCCTACGTTTTCAATTCCCAGTGCTTTCTCAAATATCGCACAAAGTTCTGTCTGGACAGAAGTAACAGGTGCCACATATCCTGTTCTCTCGGTCTTTACTTCAGGTAACGGAAGTGCTTTTTTATCAATCTTACCACCCGGAGTGACAGGCAGTTTATCCAGGTAAACAAAGAATGATGGCATCATATAATCAGGAAGCAGTGGTTCCAGGAATGCTTTAAGCTCATCGTCCGGAATACTTTCACCTGTATAATAAGCCGTTATATATTTATTTCCACCTTTTTCGATAACTGTAACTGCAGACTCTTTTACAAGCTCATGTTTAAGGACAGCACCTTCAATTTCTCCAAGTTCAACACGATATCCTCTTATCTTTACCTGTGAATCAATTCTGCCAATGTACTCAATATTTCCGTCACCTTTCATACGGACCATATCTCCGGTTCTGTAAAGGCGTCTGTCCTCTTCGCATACAGAGAACGGATTCTCCACAAATACGGAAGCCGTTTTTTCCGGAAGATTATGATAGCCTCTTGCAATCTGTCTTCCTGCATGACACAGTTCACCTGCTTCTCCCACCGGAAGTCTGTTTAAATCTTTATCCACAATATAACTTCTGACATTTCTCTGAGATTTTCCAATCGGTATATTCTCATACTGTCTGTCAACCCGGAATTCTGTTGATGATACAGTATTTTCTGTCGGTCCATAACCATTGATCATTTGATAGGTACGGTTACGGTAATGCTTAAATTTCTCACCGCCAAGGGTGACAAATTTAAGATTTGGAGCATCCTCAAGCAGTTCTGCAACCAGCTCACCCATCTGTGTCGGGAAAGTTGCAGTAGTAACTTTTTCGTCTTTTATAAATTTGCCAACTGCGATTGCATCTTTTCTTATACTCTCCGGCAGGATATATACGGATGCTCCTGCAGTAAGCGGTGCAAACAAATCTATCACTGATGCGTCAAAACAAAAACTTGCAAATTCAGCAACTACAAAATCCGGTGTCATTTTTCTTGATGCCACAACATATTCAATCAGATTCAGAAGATTTCTGTGTTCAAGCATAACACCTTTCGGTTTTCCGGTCGAACCGGAAGTATAGATCATATATGCCAGATTCTCCGGCCTTGGAGCTGTGAGTTTTACAGAAAGCTGGAAATTCTTTGATTTTTCAGCAACATCATCAATACTTATCACATTTTTATCGTAAAAATCCACAAGATCTCGATACTGGCTGACCACAAGCAGATTATCTGCTCCCGAATCCTTCAGCATATATTCAATTCTGCTCTGCGGATACTCCGGATCAAGCGGAACATACGCTCCACCGGCCTTCATAACACCGACATATGAGACAGCAAATTCTCTTGTTCTTCCACACAGGATACCGGCAGCTTTTTCCCTGCCAAATCCATTTTCCGTAAGATTCTGTGCAATGTAATCGGACATTTGGTCAAGTTCTCTGTAAGTGATCTCACCAGATTCATCTTTTATGGCAGGTCTGTCCGGATATTTTTCCACTGCTTCTCTGAACAGATCCACGAAAGTCTTTCCGGCATGATCAGGATCATTCTCCATTTCTGTCTGTTCCTCAAACATAAGTCTGATGTCTGATGGTTCAGATTCGCCAAGAATACCCTCCGCTGCAATCTCCAGATTATCTGCAAGATATTTCATCGTCTCTTCATTATACTTATCGCCTCTGTACTCGATATCAAAGACGAATTTATTTCTTTGAATGGAAATACTTACGGAAACAGGTGCTTTCGCTGCATTCAGCTGAACCGGTTCTTCCGAAGCAAACTCGCCGCCGATCGTATCGAACTCAAAGCTGTCTCCCTGATAAATAACCATTGCATCCGCTTTTATATTAAATTCACGGCTTATCTGTGAGAACGGATAAATATCATTATTCATAGAATCGATAAGCTGCTGCTGAACGCCTGTCAGACACTCTTTTGCACTGCCTGAAAAATCGCAGTAAACAGGAAGTGTTTTTACAAGCATACCTACTGTTTCTGAAAGTCTTGAGTCATTTCTTCCATGATAGATTGTCGTAAACACAGCATCTTTTCTGAAATTATATTTTCCAAGCGTAAGTCCAAAAACAGAAATGAAAAATACATTTTCCGTAATCTTATTCTTCTTACAGAAATCCTTTACACTCTGCACAGATATCCCTGATATCTCTTTACGGTAAGTTTCCGCCGTCGGAACTGAACCATTTTTGTCCGGGTAGAAGCTTATACTTCCTCCGGCGTTCTCAAATACTGATTTATAGTAATTCTCAGCATTCTTATAAACATCACTCTTAAGCGCATCTCTGTTATCAAGCGCAAGATCATACGAAGTATACTCCTCTGCCTCAAGTTTTTCTCCGGCATATGCTCTGTTAATATCATTGATTATGATAGCGAGAGATGTGCCGTCTGCAACGATATGGTGAATATCCAGGAACAGATAATTTCCATCGCAGGTTCTGTAAATCTCAAATCTGAAAAGCTGCTCATTAAACAACATATATGGGCGAACCAGAGTCTCCCGGTTCATTCCATTAAAAATCTGTGTTCTGCATGGCAAATCATCATTACGTCTCTGAAGAACATCTCCGTTTTCATCCATGAACAGACGTGTTTTAAGGTAGGAATGTGCTTTAACCGTACTGTCGATTGCGCAAGCAAGTCTCTCAAGATCAACCCGTTTGTCAAGTTTCAGCAGATACGGAATGTTGTAAATGGTTGTTCCCATATTTGCAGTACATTCAATAAAGATACCTTCCTGCGTATTGGTAAGCGGGTAAACCTCCTGAATCTCTCTCTTTGTTTCTTTTCCTGCAGTTTTAACAAAGCTCTCCAGAGCCTGGATCGTAGGATTGTTTTTGATATCTGATGTCTTGATCACGATATCAAAAGCTTTTGAAATAAGAATGTTCAGCCTGATCGCAGTGATTGATGTAAGTCCCGCATCATAAATATCAGTTGTAATTCCAAATTCCGTATATCCAAGTACTTCTGAAATACAGTCAAATAATTTCTGCTGAACATCATTCTGCGGCTTAATGATTTCTGCGGCTTTTCTTTCCGGCTTTGGAAGCTCTTTCTTATTGACTTTCTGGTTCTGATTCAACGGAATCTTATCAATCTGCATGGTTACAGCCGGAACCATATACGGCGGCTTTGTTTCTCTGATGAAATCATTTAATGAATGTATATCCACTTTCTCATCAGATACCACATATGCAGCAATATATTTTCCACCAGATGTCTCATCAAACGCAACAACTGTCGCATCTTTGATTCCTTTATATCTTCTGATGACCTCTTCCACTTCTGAAAGTTCGATTCTGAATCCTCTGATCTTAACCTGGGAATCCTTTCTGCCTATGATCTGGATATTTCCATCCGGAAGATATCTCACAACGTCACCGGAATGATACAATACTTCATATCCTTCAGTATCATCATAAATATTTCTGGTGTATACTTCGGCGGTTTTCTCCGGCTTATTGAGATATCCTCTGGAAACCTGCCAGCCTGCTATCATCAATTCGCCGCAGGCACCGTACGGAAGCATATGTCCAAACTTATCTGCCACGTAAAGTCTGACATTATCGAGTGCCTTTCCTATCGGAACATTATTATAATATTTATCAATCTCAAATACTGTTGTAAAGATTGTATTCTCCGTAGGTCCATAAGCATTGAACAATTTAAAATTCTTCGGCGGTTCACATGGAACAAGCTTTTCACCACCGATAGAAAGAGTCTTCAGACTCTTGCAGTCCATCTCCAGTGCAAACTGTCTTCCAACCTGGGTTGTCATAAATGCATTCGTAATACCATTTTCTTCAAAATAATTATTGAGTCCGATAAAGTCAAGCCGGATCTCTTCCGGAATGATATGAAGTTCGGCTCCATTCACGATCGCACCATAAACATCCATCATAGACGCATCAAATCCAAATGAAGCATATGCAGCTATTTTGGAATCAAAACCAATTTCGTAATATTTCTTAAACCAATGGCAGAAAGCAGTAATGTTTCCATATTCAAGCATACATCCCTTCGGGACGCCCGTTGAGCCGGATGTATAAAGCAGAATAAATAAGTCATGCAGAGACGGTTTCCTCAGCTGGATATCTGTATCTTCCAGCTGCATGGTGTCTTCTAACTGCACAATTTCATCCGTAAACAGGATTTTTCCTTTATATCCGTCCACTAACGGCAGGAGTTCTCTGTCAGCAATGAGAAGTTTCGCAGAGGAATCCTCTAACATGTACATCAGTCTGTCTTTCGGATACGTCGGGTCAAGCGGCTGATATGCTGCTCCGGCCTTGATTACACCCAGCGGTGCGATTGCCATATACTCACAACGCGGAATCAGAATTGATACAACCTCTTCCCTGTCAATTCCAAGGGATAAAATATATTTTCCAAGTCTGTCGCTGAGTTTATCAATTTCTTTATATGTATATTTTCTGTCCTTATATACTACAGCAATCTGATCTGGCACTGCCTGTACAATCTCATCAAACATATCAGAAATTGTTTTGCTTCTGTCATAATCACATTCTGTATGATTAAACTCTGCAATCTCATCTGCTGCATTCCGGGAAAGAACAGATACTTCTGAAACATACTTCGCTTTAAGCATAGATTTCATCGCAGCCTCATATGCTTCAAGCATACCATTAACAAAAGCTTCGCTGTACATATCACTTCGGTATTCTGCGGTAAGCACATATTCATTGTTATAATCTCTTACTTGAATAAGCAGCGGCATTTTTGCCATATCAAGGGAGAGGTCTTCTCCTTTTGCCATCGTATCTCCGATCGGATAATCATCCTCAAGTTCTGCCTGATATGCGAAAACAAGATCTGAGTTAAATCCGTATTTTGCACAGATATCAGAGAATGGGAAAATGTCATTTGCCATGGATGACATCAGCTGTTCGGAAAGCTCTGTCATGTAAGTCTGTAGGGTAGTTTTGCTGTCAAACACACAGTAAACCGGAAGTGTTTTTACAAGCATGCAGACTGTATTTTCAAGTCTTGAATCATTTCTTCCATTATAAATAGTTGCAAAAAGACTGTCGTCTGCGTTTGAATACTTGGTCGCAAGAATGCCAAACACACCTGTAAATAAAACATTCGGAGTAACTCCCAGTTTTTCACAGCAGGAAAGGATCTTATCTTCGGAAATCTTTATATTTCTGGATGTATATCCTTTTTCAGGAACTTCACCGGACTTGTCAGGAAGTGGAAGTGATTCTGTCTCAATTCCTTCGAAAATACTGTCATAATATTTCTCAGCTTTCTTATATTTTCCTTCTTTCATCTGCTGCTCTTCATCAAGTGCCGCATCAAATCCCGTATAAGATTCTTTTTCGAGTTTTTCACCCATGCATGCTCTGTTGATATTTGCAAAAATGATGTCATAGGAATTGCCGTCAGCAATGATATGATGGAAATCCGTAAAAAGGTACTTTTTATCTTCTGTAAGATAAATTTCCGCACGGAACAGATGTCCTTTCTCCAGCTTAAACGGACGCACAAGTTCATTCTTTACAGTCTCAAATTTATCATTTGTTGTTTCAATAATCTCAGGTACAAACTCTTTTTCGCAAGGGCACTGCACCATCTCACCATCGTCATTGAGGTACACTTTTGTGAGCAGATACGAATGTGCATTCACCATCGCCGTAACTGCTGCCGATAACTTCTGTACATCTACAGAGTTATCAAGCTCAAATAAGAACGGGATATTATATATGGTACTCTCAGGATTTTTGATACACTCTGCAAAGATTCCCTTTTGTGAACCTGTAAGTGGATAAACATCTCTCTTTTCATAAGTCCTGATCTTAGGTGCAAGCGCGATATATTTTTCCAGTTTCTCAACTGTATTGTTCTCGTGAATATCACCCGTTTTTACAGTAACCCCAAATTCATCTGAAATCAGAATGCAAAGTTTCATCGCACTTATAGAAGAAAGTCCGGCCTTATAAAGGCTTGTATCAATTCCAAAGAAATCATTTCCGACAACCCCGGCAACAATTTCAAAAATCTTCTTCTGCATCTGTGTCTGTGGTTCTTTCAGATTTTTCGGCTCGGAAACCGGCTTCGGCAATGCCTTCTTATCAATCTTACCATTCTGAGTCATCGGCATTTTTTCCAGCTGGATAAAAACATCCGGAACCATATAATGTGCAAGTGAGCCCGCCGCATAATCTGAAAGCTCATCTGTATCAATACTTCTGTCTGCAATAAAATAACAGCAAAGATATTTGTTATCAACAGGAATTGTAATGCTTGTGATAATTCCCTCAAAGCTGTTGATCACTTCTTCAATCTCACCAAGCTCAATTCTCAATCCGCGAAGCTTGATCTGATTGTCCATTCTTCCGAAAAACTCTATTTCGCCGTCTGCATTGATCTTCGCCAGGTCACCTGTTTTATATGCTCTCTCACCGTTAAGTTCAATAAATACGTCAGCAGTCTTTTCAGGAAGATTCATATATCCCCTGCCTACTCCCATACCCGCAACAACAAGCTCTCCCGTCTCTCCATCAGGCAGAATCCTGTTTTCCTTATCGACAATGTATACCTTAACATTACCATTTGGAACACCGATCGTAATGTTTTTACTGTCTGTGATAACCTTCATCGTACAGCTGATCGTTGTCTCTGTCGGGCCATAACCATTCATAATATAAACATCCGGATTTACGGTGCGGATCTTATCATACAACGCCGGTGGAAAAGCTTCTGCTCCCAGATCAAAAACTTTGATCTGAGCCATTGCTTCTTTAAGCTGTGGGATATCGATAATATTTGATACATAGGTAGGTGTTGACGTCATGATATCAACTTTATTTTTTACGATTAAATCACCAAGCATCATCGGATTATTAATCTCATCATCACTTGCGATAACAGCAGTAAGTCCATTGATAAGAGGAACAAATTCCTCCATGACGGACACATCAAATGTCATTGCCGCCATGGAAAGAGAAACCTTTCCTTTGTCTGCAAAACCAAAAATCTCTGCGTTTTTCGGATTCGGATTTACAAAGTTTGCCAGATTAATGTGCTCGATCATAACACCTTTCGGCTTTCCTGTCGACCCTGATGTATAGATACAATAGCAAAGATCATGCTCTCCGATCTCTGTATCCGGATTTGCTGTATTTTCATTTTCAAGCAGCTCTTCCAGCAAAAGTACTCTGCATTTGAGCTTTGTAAACAATTCCTTACGTTCATCTGCAATTTCTTTCGTTGTGATAATAAGCGGTACTCCCGCATCTTCAAAAATATACTCGATTCTGTCATCCGGATATTCCGGCGCAGCAACGGCAAATGCTCCTCCGGCTTTTAAAATACCCTGTCTCACTGCATAAAAGTCGCAGCAGCGTTCAAGTACAACACCTACAATCACTTCACGTCTTACACCATTTTCAATCAGTGAATTGGCAACTTTGTTTGCCCTTTCATTTAATTCAGAATATGTGAAGCTTTCCTTACTCGTAACAACCGCACACTTGTCCGGATGAAGACGTACCTGTTCTTCAAAGAGTTTTGTTACCGGCTGAAACTCAAATGTGAAATTACTTTTCTCATTAATTACGGACATTTCCTTGCACCTCCTGCAATAATCTTCGTTTATAACTGTTCAGTACCTTCATTTTTCTCTTACACTTACTGTTTCTATTCACTGCATAAACAGTAGTCTTTTGCTGATTTTTGTTTTTCTTATCTTATCAGCCTATCGTACCAACAAATTGATTTCCTGAATAATCTTGTCGGCATATTGTTTCCTGCTAAAAAGATATTACTGTATTATTCATATCAATCGCACGGATATAGTTCATCGATGTTGAAATCTTCTTCACAAGCTCTATTCCATGAATATCAAAATCTTCACTGTCATAGCTGTACTCCAGAGGATTGAAATTCACTCCGTTGTCCCTGATTCTCAGGTTGCAGGTATCATCTTCAATACAGAGATTGATATCGATCCAGTTAGAAGTTTTTCCTCCAAACTTAATGATATTTACTGTCATCTCTTCCGCACATACAGCCGCAAGATTTGCTTTCTTTGCCGATATATTATTTTCCCGGCAGAACTCTATGATCTTTTTATTGACATCCTGTGCTTCATCCATTGTACTTTTAATTGAAAAGTCAAGGTTGATTCCCGGATTTTTATCCGGAACAATATAGAATGTAGAACCTTTATGTTTTATTTTCCGGAAAACATATGCTGCGATAGCTGTCACTACCTCAGTAACGACAAAACCAACAGCGATTCCGTCTATACCGATTCCGTCTATCTGTCTCCAGATAAGAATTCCTGCCAGTGTTGCAGGCAGAACCACGATTGCATTCTGAAGAAATGTAACAAAACTTGCGATTGCCGTCTCTTCAATGGATTCATAATAGCTTACCATAAATTTATTCCAGAGATACGGCACCACACATAAGGCAAATATACGAAGTGAATCTACCATCTGTCTTCCCAGTTCACCACCGCTGCTTCCAAACAAAATCGTGATCTGTTCAGTAAATACCATCACACATATAAATACAACTGCCAGAACCATGTAGCTGTATTTCAGCATTTTTTTGCAAAGAACCCGGATACCCACATAATCTTTCTCACCAAAGAGAATACCTGCAACATTCGGAATAACACCGATAATTCCTCCGGTAAGCATCTCAACGATCAGAAGCACATTATCGCAGACTGTAAATACCGCCATTCCGTCCTCACCGATAAGATTCATGATTATTGTATTAAGTCCAAGCGCTTTTACAAAATTTGCCGCCATAAAAATCAGCATCGGTATGCCCGTAACAACTGCTTCTTTTATTATCACGAAATCTCTGGCTTTTAGAAAAAAAAGACTGAGATTTCGCTTATCTGAACGAATATAAAATATAAAGATCACCATCGCAGCCAGAAATCCGAGTACCGTTGATAAAGACGCACCTGCAATTCCCAGCGGAGTAAACCTGAGGAATATGTAATCAAGCACAAGATTTATCACATTTGCAGCTATCAGATATGCAGATGAGAGTTCCGGATGATTCTCTGCGCCAAGATAGCTTACCATCATCAATCCGATTCCAATCACCGGTGCACCAAGCATACTTACGCGAATATAATCTCTTGTATAATGCATCAGATTACCCTCGCCCGATACAAGCAGCCTTGCAATCGGTTCCGCGGTAAACAATGCACTGACTGAAAAAATGATTCCCACAAGAAGTGTCACTATAAAAGTAGCCGAAAATAATTTGGAAGCTCCTTCTTTGTCACGCTTCCCAAGCATAATCCCTGCCGCTATCGAACCTCCGATTCCAAGACAGTAACCCACAAGCTGAACAACTGTCTCAACCGGCAGACTCATCGTAACCGCCGACATCGCCTCTACTCCTATTAAGTTACTTACAAAGATCGTATCAACGATATTTCCCAGCTGAAGCGCCAGCGACATCATAATCCCCGGAATGATGTATTTGTTTAACTTCGCATTCAGCAGCCTGTTATTTCTTTTTTCCAATATTTCATCCCCCTTTTTCAAATAAGCTCTAAATTTCACAATTTTTCCTATATTAAATTATAATTTTACCATAAAAATAACCGCATTTCATTTAAAAAGAACGAAATGCAGTTATTTGGAATGAAATGATATTTTGTTGTGCGTTTTCCTGCCGCAAACAGGGCATACGATCCATTCTGTTTTTATAAGTTTATCCATTCCATACAGACAGGCCACTGGACTATGATAAACAGGTCTTTTTCCGTGGAGGTTATCTCTTTCCACAGTCTGTTTATTATCAGCTGCAGATGAATAAAGTCTGTAGGAAATTAAAAGCTCCGCATTCTAAAGACTATCTGCGAAACAAAAGAACTATCATCGGGGCGTTGGAGCAGTTTGATGACTTCGGCCGCATGCCTGATGGCAGAAGCCGACATACCTTGTTTGAGAGGGGATCCTATCATCTGCTTTGTTCCGAATTCAGAGAATTGATTGATTTTTACCGTATATATGAGAAAAAACGTGGAAAGAAGGAATCGACCATACGGGGTGAAGCACTCAATACAGCATCTTTTTTACATCAGATGCAGCAACGGGGTGCCCAGTGTCTGGATACAATAATGGAAGAGGATGTCCTGTCATTCTTTCTCGTAGAAGGTGGTTCTTTGCAAAGAAGCTGTTCTTACAAGAAAAACATTGCAGCAGTGTTCAAAGCAGGGCTTAACTGGAAAGCAGCACAATGTCGGAAGGTGCTCAGTTTCCTGCCTGTGCTAAGAGAAAACAGAAAAAATATCCAGTATCTTACGCAGGATGAGGTCAGGCTTCTACGGGAAGCAACAGAAAAAGGCGAAGTTTCTGCACGTAATCGGGCGATTCTCTTCCTGCTCCTTTTTACGGGGCTTCGGGGTTGTGACATCGCCAGGCTTACTTTCCGTTCCATTGACTGGAAAACTGAACAGATACTGGTCACACAGCAGAAAACATCCGTACCCTTAGAACTTCCGCTTTCTGCTGTTGTGGGGAATGCCATATATGATTACCTGGAATCGGAAAGGCCGGATACCGGCTGCCCCCGCCTGTTCCTGACAGAAACACATCCCTTTTCACCATTGTCTACCCAGGGAATTGCAAACATCGTAACAAAAATCTGTCGGATTGCAGGAGTGCGGCAGAATCCAGGAGACAGGAAGGGGACACACATCTTCCGGCACAACCTGGCATCCTCTATGCTGGAAAGCGGTGTACTACAGCCCGTGGTTACACAGACTCTCGGACATACAGCTCCCGATTCCCTTGAGCCTTATCTAAGGGCAGATTTTGTACATTTAAAGGAATGCGTCCTGAGTGTGGAGCAAGTTCCCCATGGCAAAGGAGGTGCTGTCCATATGAAAGAATTCCGTTCGTTCCTTTCCCCACAGATCCATAGCTTTATAAGGTACCGGCAGGCATCCCAGCGATGGAATGATTCTTCCTATGAGGAAAACCTGATGCTGTTTGACCATTACTGCCACGCGAATGATCCATGTGCTACCGCACTGACACAGGAAATGGTTGACGGCTGGTGCCGTCAGCGGAGGACGGAAACCAACAACTCCTGCAGGTCGAGGATATATGTGGTAGACAGCTTCATTCGTTTTCTGAACATGCGGGGCCTGTCCAATGTTCAGCCTCCGCAGATTCCCCGGAAAGAAAGGCGGAGATACCTCCCGCAAAAGCACTTGCTACTTTAGAAGATGAGAACGATAAGCATCACGAGAAAAAATAAAATCCCAGAAACCCTTGTAAATAAAGGACTTCTGGGATTTTGCTCATTATTCGAATTCGGGTGCGGATAGGATAATCCAGGTACTTTTCAGTACACTTTTGTGTCGTTTTGTATTCATATTCTCTGAATTTTATTTGATATTTTTCTCATGCCAAATTATTAGAGCCAAAATAGAGCCATCACACTTTCTATTTTTATTCCCCCCGCACCTTAAATATTATCTAAAAATTCAAATGTCAAAAATGCTTATCTGTGTTTCCTTTAACGACACAACCTTTCTAGTACTAATCTTATCATCTTTTTCTATATGACCACATAAAAGTGGTGACAAAGGATCATACTTTTGGAAATTAGACTCCACACTTTTCGCACTATAATTCGCATAACAATATACACATCCATTTTTACATGTATTATATGTACCTACCTCAACACTTTCTACACAGCCACATTCAATACGCTGATTTTTGTCTTTATTTATCTTTAATTTGCAACCTATAATTTTTTCAATTAATTCCTTATCAATACAGGAATTATGAATTATTCCATATTCATCCAAATCAATTTTTTCAGCACAACTTCCAATTTTGATATGATTTTCTTTTGCTATATTGCTTAATTCTTTTGCAAATTCCCGTAATTCACTATCGCTCAAATCATAACTTAACAAATCATCCATATTTTTCTTATTCTTAGGATAAATATCCAAAAAACTGATTACACATTTTTCTGTATATCCACTTAATGCCTCTGCAATACTTCTAAATGCTTTTAAATGATATTTGGCATTATACCTATTACTAAAAAAAATAGGATCATATCTCCAAACCACCTTTTCTTTACCTATTCTATTTGATAATTCTTGAAAAATAGGAATGACTGATGTTTTTTTATTTGGCAAATTTCTCTCCACATCATTTCCGTACCCCGTAAGTGTGAACTGAAAATAATAATTATACGCTTCTAGTTCGTCTAATCTCTCCATCATTGGCAACGGATTTTTAGTCCAAAACACAATACAGTCTACCACATCTGGCGATATTTTAATTTTACTTATTTGATGAAAATTCATTGGATTACGAACATATAAAAATCCCTCTTTTAATCTATTAAAAAACCATTCAGAATAATAATTCGGAATATCTGTTCTTCTACTTACACTCAAAATCATCTAATCACTTCTTTCTGCTCTTTTTTTATGAGTATCTGTGCACTAGCACAACTGTCAAATGGATTATATGCCTTTCTTATTTCATCCGGAATGTCATCAAAAATAAGACAATTCCTTTTATATTCATCCCCATATTCAAAATGTCTGTCTTTATTGTTGTTATTAAAATGCATTCTCCTAACTATCTTTGGATTACCAATTTTTGATTCCAATGCATCAAAAAATTCTCTTCCACCATTATATGCTTTGCTTAAGTTTATGTCGTTACATAAAATATAAATCGGCTTTTCACCACATGCATTTAAAAAAGTCGCCAACTTATCAATAAACTGATTTATCTCTATTGTACTCGAATTCTTATACATATCTGAAAATACATATTGAAAAATCAGTACATCGGGAACCCAGCTATGTCTAGTAATTATATCAACTAATTCTAATATATCTTTTTGATAAAAATTAATTCCATTTCCAAAATATTCTTTAATATCACTCCAAATACGCCTCCATACATTCCCTAATGGATCAATCCCTCTATATTGCAATTTTTCATAATTAAGTACACCTTTTTCTTTAAGATAATCAACTGCTGCTAACTCTGTACACGGACCACACCCAACGGACATAATCTTTAACGTTTTCTTATTTCGAATCTCAGCAAAACAAGCTAAACCATATGTGATTTCCGAGGCATATTTATATGCATATTTACAATAATAACAATCTGCCATATGAACACAATCATATTTTCGTGGTACTGGCGCATTCTGCGGATAATGCACATGTTGCAGACACTTCTGACAGTCACCTGGGCAATTATCTCCGTATGAACAGTCTTCACATTGTTCATGCTCGTTTTGAAATTCATCTCTATAAGAACATTTTTCAATTAAGTCATATAAAAGCATATCCCTCTCCCCTTTGCTTTCTGTTTCATATATTGTATCATTTTTTCTATTATAATTGAAATGATTTTCAATTATCGTTGTCTAGTTGCACAACATTATTATCAAACGAAAAGCAAGCCTTTTCAGACTTGCTTTCTATCATACTTTCCTTATTGGTAAATAATCTCTTTCTCCACAATCTCCTTCACATACGCCTGTATATTGTTCATTCTTCTAACCCCTTCTAAGACATTTTCCACCCTTCTTATCGTTCTCTATCCATAGATTTTTTCTTGACTGACCGTTTTGGCTGCTGTCTGCCTTCCTGCTGATAGCGGTGCAGCTTTTCCAGTACACTCGCTTTTTTCGGCTGTTCTAACGGTTTCTCTTTCTTCTGTTCTGTCTGATTTTTCCATGCCCTTAGTTCTTCGTTGTATTCTATAATCAATTCTTCTGCCTTGTTATAAACCTTCTGAAATGCTTGCACATTGGGATAGCCTTCCCGCTTTACTATCTGTTCCAAACTCTTGTGCAGACGCTTTTCCAAATCCTCTAACAGTTCAATTTTCCCCTCCAAAGATTTTCGCTCTTTGCCTTTAAATAGTCCTCGTAACTCTGACAGTTGCTTTTTCAAAGAAGAAATATCCTGCTGTGTGCGTTTTATCTCCATGGACTGTCTCTGCAATTCATACATGATCTTCTGCATATCTTTCCATTCCTGCAAATCAATCTTTGGTACAGGTTTCGGCGGTAGTTTAAATTTGAAAATTACTTCCTGCAAAAAATCTTTCGCACCTCGGATAATCTGCCGGAACATATCCGGCAGCCAACCGTGTGTCCTGATAGATTGCAGCGTTTTGTCTGTGATTTTTTCCTGCTTGATCTTCAAAATATCTTCTTCGGGAACCCCCTCGACTAATGCCACATCAACTGTCCGATTCCATTCCTGCCTTGCCGCATTGTCTGCCTTTATCTCCTCTGCTTTCGGATTGTTCTTTCCGATTTTCTTGGTTGCCAGATATACGCCGCCCTGTTGGAATACGGATAGTTTTTCTGATTCCTCTTTTACATATCGGTTGATCGCATCGGTAAATAGTTCCTTGACTTCTTTAGTAAAGGCTTTGTTCTTAAACCATTCATCCTTTTTCGTGAAGATATGGCTTTCATAAACTTCCCCTTTGGGGATAATACTGCATCCCGCCCGAAGATTGCCCTGCTCGTCTAAAACCTCTTTCTTTGTGCGTCTATGCTTTCCCTGCTCATCATAAAACATATTTCGGGTAGCAATCTTTACTTCGGGTTGTTCCAACATTTTCCGTTCACTGAATACCAGATGAATATGATAATTCGTCTTTGCTTTGTTGTGATGAAGGGCAGCACTGCATTCCACACCATATCTTTTATGAAAACTCTCCGTAAAAAGCCTTACCACATCATCTGCCCTGTACTGAACAAAACTTTCGGGAAGTGCTATGATGAACTCACGCCCCTCAATACATTTCCCTGCCGATCCGCTTGCCTTAAAATCCAACTGATTTTCTCTTGCAAGATTTTTCCAAAATTCAAGTGTTGCCCCTTCTGTCTGATAGGTAGCATAAAGATATTCCTGTCTTTTCGGATTGGAAATATAATCAATACGCCCTGCCACATCGGACAGCTTACTTTGTCTGATAAATGAATGTCTGCCTATAAGCATCCTCCTTTCTCGGCTTACGCCGGCTTTGCTGTGAGTAGGTGCATAGGCACCTGTTTACGAACTTATCCGCCTGTCGGCGGCTTGCCCCCTGCAAGGGCGAAATACGCAGAGCATAAACAAAGTTTGTGCGATGGGTGTATTTCGCTCTCAAACGCCGAGGGCTTGTTTTTGTTTAAAACTATCCGATTACTTCTCCGACTCACGCTTATATTTATGGGCGTTTCCGCCCTTTTAATCTGCCCGTATCCGTGCTGCTTTTTCTATAACTGACAGCAAATGATCTACGGTACTTTCTTCCCATCCGGCAAGCCATATCAGAGTTTTTTCTTCTGCTTTTGTCAGTTCCACGTCTGCCAGTACCTTGTTCATTTTTTGTATCTGTTTACCCTCCATCTCATAAAATAAATCATTCACATTTCTACTTTCTCTTTCCGGCTGCTTTAACATCCGCAATACTCCTTTCCTGCCTTATCTGTTATTTACAGGTGCGTGGCACGCTCCTGTTTCTATCATCAAGGAAGAATTACCAACGGAATTTCTCCGGCACTCCTCGTCTGTCCAGATATTCTTTTCTCGCATGTTCTCGTTCTTCCTCTGTGGGTGCTGTTTTGTATTTTGAATATAAATCTCTCATTACCAAAGCATCCAATTTCGCTTCTAATCCTTGTTTTATACTTGGTAAATTTTCTTCCATATCCAGCAAATGAAATTTTACAAGTTCCATAAATAACTGCTCCGGTATCTGTATTTGTTTCATACGCTCTCCTTTCCAACTCCGCAACAATGCAATGTCTTTAGTTTTTGCAACCTTACATTTACGTCTCTGCAATTTCTATACACTCTGCATTGTTGCGTTCTTATCTACGGTTTCACGATTTCATCAAGTTTCCAATACCATGATTCTCCAATCCGTTTTCCTTTAATACCCAACTCTTTTTTCGCATTTTCCAATGTTCGTTTTGAAATTCCTTTTTCTTCGGCAAGGTTAACAATATCCTCACTTTTTACCACGCTGTTTGTTTCTGCCAGTTTATAAATGAGTTGTTTTGCCCGCTCCTTTTTATTTGCTTTCGGGGTGATTCCTCCCAACAATTCGTCTGCCGTAATTTCATAATCACCCAGCCAATGAAAGCCTTCTTCCGTCAGTTCAAATGCCTTTGAATGTCCGAATGCGGCAAGGTTATTCTTTATCTGCACAACTGCTCTTGTATTTTCCTGTCCCTCTATTCTGCCGACTAAAAGAACGCTTCTTGCTACTGCAAAAAAGTCAATCGAACCCATTCCTCGATATGCCGCCTTGTTTCCGGCAGCCTTATTCATATGACCAATTAGGATAATCGCGCACTTATACTTCTCTGCTAAAAGTCCTAATTTCTTAGTCATATCTCTTGCTTCATTTGCCCGGTTCATATCC
The DNA here is from genome assembly GCF_037890165.1 of Blautia sp. HCN-1074. Lineage (NCBI taxonomy): Bacteria > Bacillati > Bacillota > Clostridia > Lachnospirales > Lachnospiraceae > Blautia > Blautia sp. HCN-1074. The sequence goes on along the minus strand of NZ_JBBKBP010000010.1, from coordinate 59,568 downwards.
ATTCCGCCACCCAGATAGGCTTGTATCGGGTCTAAAATAAGTAATCGTGCATTGGTTTGAACAATCGCCTGTTCCAAACGTTCATCTATCATAGAAAGAGATTTTTCGCTTTCGTCAATAACCATAATTTTCTCACAATCAGCATCTGCCGCTTCAAGTCTTGGCTTAACTGTATCTGCTAATCCATCCTCGGCAGTCTGATAAATAATATTCATAGGCTCTGATACCTGCATATCTTCATCAAGTCCGATACCCTTTGATAATTTGGCTGCAAGATTCAATACAAGTGTTGTTTTTCCATCTCCTGGATCGCCTTGAATAATTGTCAATTTCCCATAAGGGATAAACGGATACCACAACCATTCAATTTCCTGCGATTGAATATCTGCCATATTGATAATTTTTAATTCAATTTTCTGTTCTTCCATAAAGTCCTCCATTCAAAAATTCTGTTGTTTCTGCGGAGAACCTCTGTTATACTGATTTTGTAAATATCTTGATAACAAAGGTTATCCGATTTTTCGTAAGTCCTAACAGTTGCCGCTGTCAGGACTTTTTTCAGTTCCCTGCCAAAGATACTTTGCTCCGTCTAACATCCATATAATGGCTTTCAGCATATCCAGACAGTCATTTTTCATCTGCTCCAATCCTTCGTCTGATAACAGGATTTCCTGCTCTTCAAATTGCTTTAGGATTTCCGCAATGTTGTACTGCATAAGTTGTAATTCCTCAACCAGTTGATATATCACTTCTTTTTTCCCGACTACGCACACTTTGTTATAAATGCAGGAACGTACAAAATAATCTTTTTTCTGCATACCGCTCGCTTTGATTTTTGCTTCTATTTCGTCCCTCTCTCTTGGAGAAATACGAAAACTGATTGTTGGGTATTTGTGTACTCCGCTCATAGCTACTCCTCTCCATTGGCAATTTCCAACTTCTCTGCCAATTCTGCTTGTTTATTGGGATACAAATGTGAGTATGTGTTCAAGGTAGTCTCAATCTTCTCATGCCCCAACCGTTCTGCAATCGCCAATGGCTGAAATCCCATTTCAACCAACAATGACGCATGAGAATGTCTTAAATCATGCAGACGGATACGTCTAACACCTGTTTCTTTTATCCCCCGAACCATTTCATGTTCCATGAATGATTTTGTAAATCGAAACATTCTTTCATTTGCCGTTATTCCATACAACATACTGCAATATTCTTTTAATTCTTCCGCTAAAAATGGCGGAATAGATATTTGACGATTGCTTTTCGGAGTCTTCGGCGGCGTGATCATATCCTTACCGTTCAAACGCTGATATGACTTGTTAATCGTGATACAACGTTTTTCTAAGTCTATATCTTCATAAGTTAAAGCAAGCAATTCTCCAATTCTCATACCAGTCCAATATAAGAGCAGGAATGCCATTCTTGCTTCAGGCTTACTATCCATAGATGGCAAGAACTCTTTGAACTCCTGTTTTGTCCAAAAATCCATTTCATCAGCCTTGCTCTTTCCGATACTTCCTGCTTTTCTGCAAGGATTATCACGCAGATCATAATAGCGTACAGCATAATTAAAAAGCGCTGCCAACTGATTGTTAATACTTTTCAGATAAGTCGGAGCATATCCCTTTTTAATCAACTCATTCTGCCATGCTCTGATATCTGAAGTTTGAATTTCACACATTTTCTTATGTTTGAAATACGGAGTTACTTTCAAGTCAAACACATATCGCTTATTAATAATCGTGCTTTCCCGTAAACGGTTCTCCATATCCGCAAAATAAATTTCTACAAAATTCTCAAAACTGATATCCAGATTCTTCTGCTGTTGCTGAAGAAAGTTTCTTTCCCATTCATCTGCTTCTCCTTTTGTCTTAAAACCTCGTTTGTTCTTTTTGCGGCGTACTCCCTGCCAGTCTTTATAATAAAACTGACTGCGCCATAATTTTCCGTCTCTTGTTGCCGGCATATCTTCATCCCCTCTTTCTTCTAAACAACCATTCCATAATATTTTTCCTGAAAATACTTTCTTGGCACTTTCCCTGAAATCACTCGAAATCCCTTTGCTTTCAACTCATCATTCAGTCCTCGAATAACTTTATATGCATACCCTCTAGATACTCCGAGTAATTCAGCAACTTCATCTGCGGTAATATACATTTTCATCGTATTCTCCATATTCATTTCTCCTTTCCTCTTTAATCTTGGTACACTTTTGTGTTCCTTGTAATTCGTATTATATAGTACACATTTGTGTTCGTCAAGTATTTTTCATAAATTTTTATACACAAATGTGTCCCAATGTGCTAAACTATCTCTATACCCACAAAGCACAAAAAGGAGAAACACTATGACTGTCGGAGAAAAAATCAAATATTATCGGAATATACGTGGAATATCACAAGAAATGTTGGGAAATCTTTCCGGCATAAATCCGGCTACTATCAAAAAGTATGAGTATGGTATTCGCAATCCAAAGCCGGATCAATTACTGAAAATCACAAACGCTCTTGGCATCAGCATTAATCTATTCATGGATTTTGATATAGAAACTGTATCTGATGTACTTTCTTTACTGTTTAAATTAGATGAGCAAGTAGATATGAAATTTGAAGCAGAAAGAGATGAAAATGGAGAGTTTATCCCTTCTACTGTGAAATTTTCTTTTCAGAACGCTGCTATCAACAATAAACTTTGCACCTATCTTAAAGCAAAGCAAATAAAAGAAAATCTGGAAAACTCCAAGAATAAATTGAGTGCCGAAGATAATTATGCAGAAACTATCACTGAGATTGAGCAGAACATGGAAGATATAAAAAATCATCTAGTAGATGATAATATGGTTGTCAAAAAAGGAACCAACAGAATTACTGTAAAAGTATTTCCACAATAGATATAACCTCTCATTCTACTATGTAAAAGACCTTTGACTATTGAATTTACTCTATGTAAAAGCATTTTGATAGAATCATTTACTAACATTTAATACGATATGTCTAGGTCGAGAGAAAAAACACGTAAAAAGGAGGACGCGCATTGGAACTGTATAAACAGATAAAAAGATATCGAACAGATATGAATTTATCTCAGGAAGAACTTGCAGAAAAAATATATGTCACAAGACAAACTATTTCTAATTGGGAAAATGATAAAAGTTATCCAGATATTCATAGCCTGCTACTGTTAAGTTCAACATTTCACATCTCTCTTGATCAACTAATCAAAGGAGATATTACTACTATGAAAGAAGAAATTAGCAAAGAAGCTATACAGAAATTTAATCGTGATGGAGCTATTTTTACAGTACTTTTAATATTAACTGTCATTGCAGCTGTGCCATTGGCAGTATTTTTAGGATATTGTGGATATATCGTTTGGGGAATTCTTTTCTTAATTATGATATATTACGCTTTAAGAGTAGAAAAGTTCAAAAAAGAAAATGATATTATGACGTACAAAGAAATTGTGGCATTCACCGAAGGAAAGCAATTAGATGAAATTGAAAAAGCACAAGAAAAAGGAAAACGTCCTTATCAGCAACTGCTTTCAGCTTTACTAAGTGCCACAATCGGATTTATTATATCTATGTTTTTTGTTTGGTTGCTCAAATCCTATATTTTTTAATCCGTCGACGTTTTTACCTATCAAAATTTCTTAAATAGAGCCAAAATAGAGCCAACAGACATAACAAAACCTCGGAAACCCTTGTAAAATGGGCATCCGAGGTTTTTTGTCCGTTATTCGAATTCAATCGTACCCGGCGGCTTGCTGGTCAGGTCATAGAATACGCGGTTAACGCCCTTAACTTCGTTAATAATGCGGTTCATAACCTTGTTCAGTACTGCATACGGAATCTCAGCAGACTCGGCTGTCATGAAGTCGATGGTCTTCACTGCGCGGAGCGCTACAGCGTAATCATAAGTTCTGAAGTCACCCATAACGCCTACACTTCGCATATTTGTCAGTGCTGCGAAGTACTGGTTCGGCATCCATGAAGGATCTTCACCATGTTCTTTCTTATACTCAGCTGCAGCATTGTCTACCTCTTCACGATAAATGAAGTCTGCATCCTGTACAATACGAACCTTCTCTGCGGTAACTTCACCGATAATACGAATTCCAAGTCCCGGTCCCGGGAATGGCTGACGGAATACCAGTCTCTTCGGAATTCCAAGCTCCAGACCTGCTTTACGAACCTCATCCTTGAAAAGGTCGCGGAGCGGTTCAATAATTTCCTTGAAATCAACGAAATCCGGAAGTCCGCCTACATTATGGTGAGATTTGATCACTGCGGACTCTCCGCCCAGACCACTCTCTACAACGTCCGGATAAATAGTTCCCTGTGCCAGGAAATCTACTGCCCCAATCTTCTTGGCCTCTTCTTCAAAAATACGGATAAATTCTTCACCGATGATTTTACGTTTTGCTTCAGGCTCTGTAACACCTGCCAGCTTGTCATAGTATCTCTGCTGTGCATTGACGCGGATAAAGTTCAGGTCAAACTGACCGTTTGGTCCGAATACACCCTCAACCTCATCTCCCTCATCCTTACGAAGAAGACCATGGTCTACAAATACACAGGTAAGCTGCTTTCCGATCGCTCTGGAAAGAAGTCCTGCTGCAACGGAAGAATCAACACCGCCTGACAGGGCAAGAAGAACCTTTCCATCTCCGACCTTCTCGCGGATTTCTCTGATAGTGTGCTCAACAAAGGCATCCATTTTCCAGTCTCCGGCACATCCGCAGACACCAAGAACGAAGTTGGAAAGCATCTTCTTTCCTTCTACTGTATGAAGTACTTCCGGATGAAACTGGATCGCATACAGCTTCTTCTCCTCATTCTGTGCAGTTGCTACCGGACAGTCTGCTGTGTGAGCAGCGATCTCAAATCCTGGTGCAACCTGGGAAATGTAATCTGTGTGGCTCATCCAGCAGATTGTTTTGTCAGATACATCTTTGAAGATTTTAGAATCTGTCTTATCTACCAGAACCTCTGTCTTTCCATATTCGCTCACATCTGCTTTCTCAACTTTTCCGCCCAGAACATGCATCATAAGCTGTGCACCATAGCAGAGTCCCAGAACAGGAATACCAAGCTCAAATAATTCCTTATTGCATGTAGGTGAATCTGCCTCATAGCAGCTGTTCGGACCACCGGTAAGGATAATTCCCTTAGGATTCATTGCCTTGATTTTCTCAAGATCGGTCTTGTATGAATAGATTTCGCAGTATACGTTACATTCTCTCACACGTCTGGCAACCAGCTGATTATACTGACCGCCGAAATCCAGTACGACGACTGTTTCTCTTTTCATGTTTTCCTCCTTGTTTCTCATTATTTGTAACTGTAAAGATATTGAACCGTTACCATTGAATTTTATTATAAATTACAGTTCGAATTTTTACAATGCTTATTTTCAGTTTTCCACCTTGTGTTTCCTTACTGCGTTACTGTTCACTCCGTTCTCAGTAACGTAGTGGTGTGTGAACAGTAATCTTACTTCCAGTTTATAAGTTTTTTAGAATTTAATCACGTTTTTTTCAACAGTCCATCACATTTTGCTCACAAATTCCCTGTATATTAATAAGCAAATAAAGCAAATGCTTTACAAACAGGTTGCAAATGCTTTTTCACATAGATTTTTAACTTTTTTCTTTTTCATACTTATGCCGGGCCGCAAGGTCCGGCCCTCCTTCTTTTTACAGACCTTTTCAGGTCTTTTTCTTTTTTTATAAGTTTTTTAGAATTTAATCACATTTTCTTCAACAGTCCATCACATTTTGCACACATTTTCCCTGTATATTAATAAGCAAATAAAGCAAACGCTTTATTTATAATAAAACTTTTTCTTTTTCATACTTGCCGGATCGCAAGATCCGGCACTCCTTCTTTTAAAATGTGAAATCCCGCTCACAGTAAGACACAACTGTGAGCGGGATTTTTGTGTTACCGCAGGGAACTTACTTGATTCGGTTAAATTCCCATTGTAAGAATCTCCATCAGTACCCCAAGCAATGACGGATTCAAATTCATGGATACCAGAACAGGCACTGCCTCTGTGCCCAGCTCTTTCACTACTTTATAAACGTCTGTCTTCTGTGCATAGGTAATCTGTGCTTTTTCCAGAATCTCATAAACCTCTTCTGCATAGTCTCTCTGATAAACAGCTGCATCTGCCGCAAAAGTAATCTTCACCTGTGCATCTGCCGGCACATCCTTCAGGATCACTATTGTTCCATGAAGCTTCTCATCCTCTGCGAACTCTGCCTCCTTATATGCCTGTCCGTTTACAGTAAGCTCCTGCGGTTTGTCCAGAATATTGCAGAAGCGGATCTTCCAGGAACGTTTCTGCGGGATCACTGCTGTATTTCCCTGTGCAGCTTCTATAATAAATACTGTTCCATTCTCATCTGCAGTCTTCGTCATTCTGGTGGACACCCAGTTCTCATCCAGGTCTTCCGGTGTGTCCCCACCGTCTTCCCAGAGTACAAATTCCCCGGATTTTCCAGGATATACAAGTACTTCCAGTTTCTCAGGATTCTCAATGGAATTATCATATCCTTCCATGTCCTTCAGCGGAATGATGCTGCCTTCACGCACAAGTACCGGCATCTCATAAATATCTCTCCAGAGATCCACTTTTCTGCCGCCCTTATATGCTCTTCCGTTAAAGAAATCATACCAGATTCCCTGCGGGATCCATGTCTTCGCACCTGCCAGTCCTGTTACCTGATCCAGCTTATCTGTAATTGGAGATACCATCATCTCTGTGCCGAAATAATAGTTGTTCGGCACTTCATAGGTTTCCTCACGCTCCGGCTCCAGATAATACATTGGCTGTACCAGCGGCAGTCCCGCTCTGCTTGCACGACGGTTCATAGTGTAAAGATACGGAACCAGCTTATGACGCAGTTTCAGGAAATTCTTCATTACTGTTTCTACGATCTGGTTGTATTTCCATGGTTCTTTTCCATTGAACGGGTTGTCTGTGCTGTGCAGACGGTTCATTGGTGAAAAGACTCCAAGCTGTACCCATCTTGCAGTGAGCTCGTCGTCTCTGTATCCCAACATATGTCCACCGATATCATGACTCCACCATCCAAAACCGATGTTGCTGGCATTTGCCGTGAAATATGGCTGGAATTTCAGACTTTCCCAGGTAATGACCGTATCACCTGAAAAACCAACCGGGTATCTGTGGCTTCCGGGTCCTGCATATCTTGAGAAAGTCAGCGCACGTTTTCCTTTCCACTTGCTGTCCAGATAGTGATAGTGGTTCAGCATCCAGAGCGGATCCAGTCCCGGAACCTTGGTTACAGTTCCCTGCTGCCAATCAAGCCACCAGAAGTCTACTCCCTCTTCTTCCATCGGATGATGCAGTTCCTCAAAATATGTCTCAATGAATTTCGGATCTGTCATGTCAAAAAGCACCGGTTCCTTGCTTGCAGGATCAATTCCCATCTTCTCTGCAACTCTCGGATATGCTTCCTCATAAGCACGTACTCCATCTGCCGGATGTACGTTCAGTGTGATTTTATATCCATGTTTGTGCAGCCAGTCCATAAATTCAGGCGGATTGGGGAAAAACTTCTTATTCCAGGTATATCCTGTCCATCCGCTTCCATATACAGGAGGTACATCCTCTACCAGATGCCAGTCCATATCTACAACTGCAACAGAGAATGGCACTTCTTCTTTCTCAAAACGCTCTACCAGTTCTTTGTATTCTGTCTCTGTATATTTGTGATATCTGCTCCACCAGTTTCCGAAGGTGTATCTTGGAAGCAGAGGTGTTTTTCCACATAATCTGTAAAAATCCTGCAGGCATTCCACATATCTATGACCATATCCAAAGAAATAGAAGTCTGCTCTGTTTCCCTGACGTGGCTCTACCATTCCATCTTCGCCCATAGCCATTGTGTGGGAATCATCCAACACTGAAAAACCGTTTCTGGACATAATGCCATGACTCAGCGGAATCTCACCGTCTGCTTCATCCAGGGTTCTGGCTGTTCCCAGCAGATCTTTCGGTTCATCACCATAATGCCACACACGCTCGCTGGCTTTTCCACCCGCAACACGTATCATCAGACCGCTTGGAGAAAATTTCTGCCTGTCATAGTGGATTTCCAGATCTTTGGTGTAAATATGTAATTCCTCACCACCATCGCTCACCCTGAATTCCGGCACCGGGAAATCACGATTGCATACCATCTGTGTTGCTCTGTCCTCAAATCCTCCGTCTTCACTGTACTCAAAACGGATCAGGGCAGTTGTCAGCATTGTAATCCTGAAATGATCGCTCACGATCACAGCTTCCTTTCTGCATACAGGATTACCTTCCAGTACAAATTTCTTTAAGTCCATAAAAGCTTTTCCTCCTCTACATCAACAACAGTTGTAATAGCTGCTTTTATGTCTATTTTAATCTTCTGCGGTCCGATTGACAACGATTTTTTCAACTGCTGAACAAATTTGCTGAACAAATTATGTGACATATACGTTACTGTTCACTCCGTTCTCAGTAACGTAGCCAAAATGTATTCCAGATTGCCTGCGGGAATGATTTTTCAAACGCCTGCTGTCTCTGATATAAATTCTGTCTTTTTCAGACTTTCCACATATTTTTCGTCCGGTTTCCTGCAAAAAAGAGGTGAAAGTACATTTACCAGCACCACGATCAGCAGGAAAAGGCAAAATACTTTGCCTGTTCTTTTTAGTATTTTTTTCATTCGATATACCTATATTAATGATGTCCGATTTGTCCGGATATTTTTTCACCGTATTGCCATTTTATTGCAATCATTCACACTTGTCTATTCCACATTTTATTTCTTCATTTCACGACTGATCCATTCCATAATCACATTTACAATATATTCCTGCTCAGTTTCTGTCAGTTCCCGTCCTTTGGGAATATGATGCCATTTTTCCAGGCATCCTCTGCAACAGGTAGCTGTAGCATGCTGTGCCACAAAAACAGGATGTCCTCTCATCGGTGTCTGTTTTCCATCATTTGGTATGTCTGCCTGCGCAAGACGTTTTCTGATAAAATCACAGGCATGCTCGCGTACTTTATCCATTCCTTTGTCTGATACATAACTCCTGTCATTTGCTTTCAGGGAAAAACTGCTTCTGAACTTTGACTGCGACAGGCGTTTCCACAGATTTCCTTCGTAAACTGCCGGGGTCTCACATACCATCGAAGGCTGTATGCCATCCTTGTAGACAATCTTTTTTTCTCTCTTCTGTGGTGAGGTTGCCACAGGAGCACTGCCAGTCTCATTTACTGTCTCATCAAATGCCTCTTGCAAAAGCTGTGTCTTCACTTCCTGTGCTTCTTTGCTATCCGGCTGCAAACGTCTTGCCAGCATGGTATTTCGCCCGGTGGTTGTCTCATTTTTTATCGCATAATACACTGCTTTCTTCTCCCCCACAAGTACCAGGATCTTTTTCGCCCTGGTCACCCCTGTATAAAGAAGATTTCTCTGCAGCATGACAAAATGACTCATGGTAAATGGCATGACAACGATTGGATATTCGCTTCCCTGTGATTTGTGGATTGTCACTGCATAGGCAAGTGTCAGCTCATCCAGCTCCGTCACATCGTAGATTACTTCCCGTTCATCAAACAAAACCGTCAGTTCCCTCTCTTCCATATCTACTTTTGTGATGGTGCCGATATCCCCGTTAAATACTTCCTTGTCATAATCATTCCGTATCTGCATCACCTTATCTTTCAGACGGTACTGTGTCCCGCCTCTCCTCAAAAAAATCTTTGACGGATTCATGGCTTCCTGCAGCACCTGGTTCAGATTTACTGCTCCACATTCGCCTCTCTGCATCGGAGTCAGCACCTGAATGTCCTGCAATGGATCCACATGATAATATCTCGGCAGGTTCATCCTGCAATACTGAATGATGGTATCCACCACTTCCTGATTGCTCTGTTTAGTGGCAAAGAAAAAGTCTGAATCTTTTCCGCCTCTCATATCAATGCTTTCCCCTTTATTGATCCTGTGTGCATTCATAATGATCCTGCTCCCCTGTGCCTGACGGAAAATTCTGGTCAGACGTACAACGGGAACACATCCGGAATCAATAATATCCCTGAGAACATTGCCTGCCCCGACACTCGGAAGCTGATCAATATCTCCCACAAGAATAAGAGACATCTGTTCCGGCAACGCTTTTAAAAGATTGTACATCAACATAATATCAATCATGGAACATTCGTCCAGGATCAGCACATCGCCTTCCAGCGGATGTTCTTCATTCTTCTGATAACCTTCCGGCGGTTTATATTCCAATAACCGGTGAATGGTCTTAGCCTCCATACCGGTAGCCTCGGACATTCTTTTTGCTGCCCTTCCTGTAGGTGCTGCGAGAATAATCTGACAGCCTGCCTGCTTATATGCTGAAATAATTCCCAGGGTTGTCGTAGTCTTTCCGGTTCCAGGTCCGCCGGTCAGTACCATAACTTTAGAGGAAATAGCTGCCTTTACTGCCTGCCACTGGATTTCATCATAGGTAATTTCTGACGAAGCTGCTACTTTCTTTAGTATTTCTTCTGCATCCTCAGATTTCTTCTTTCCACAGGACATAAGCCGGATCAGCCGTTTTGCACATCCACTTTCCGAAAAATAATAGGGTGGCAGATAGACCGCTTCCTGCTCACCGGCCACCTCCCGGATCACATCATTTGTACGGATCATTTCATCCAGTGTGATTTCCAGCTCCGCATCTTCCACTTCCAGAAGTTCCCTTGCTTTCCCGATCAGCTGCTCTCTTGTAGCATAACAGTGTCCGGCTTCTGCCAGCTTGTTCAATGTATAAAAAGTACCACTGCGCAGACGGACAAATTTCCCTTTATCAATTCCCATCTTCTGCGCAATGGAATCCGCTGTCTTAAATCCAATCCCCCAGATATCATCTGCAAGACGGTATGGATTCTCTTTTACAATTGCAATACTCTCACTGCCATATGTCTTAAAAATCTTTGTCGCATGAGAGGTACTGACTTCATGACTTTGCAGAAAAAGCATGATATTTTTGATTTCTTTCTGCTCCTGCCAGCTTGTTTTAATCCGTTCTACCCGAACTTTCCCTATTCCCTGTACCGTAAGCAATTTATCAGGAGTATCTTCTATGATATTCAGCGTATCTTTCCCAAATTTCTCCACAATTCTTTTTGCAAATTTAGGACCAACTCCTTTGACCAGACCGGAACCCAGATATTTTTCAATTCCGTATACCGTAGCGGGGAGTGTTTCTTCAAATTTCTCTACGGAAAACTGCCGCCCATATCTGGCATCCATCTTCCACATCCCTTCCAGAGACAACACAGAGCCAACATGGGTATCCGGCATTGTGCCAACTACCGTAACAAGATCACTGTAATTCTTCACTGCACATTTCAGAACCGTATATCCATTGTCTGCATTCTGATATGTAATTCGCTCCACTACACAACGCAAGTGCTCCATATCCGTCTCCTTTCTCCGTCGTACAAATGATTATCTGTCCAGATTGCCTGCGGCAATGGAATGAATTTTGGCTCTACTATATTTTCATGGTTGTCTTTCCATTTGTTGTAGTTATAAGCCTGTTCTGCTTCCCTCTGGGCATTTCCAATCTTTGCTCTTTGTATTGTTTCATCCAGGAAGCTTTTATGACTTTATTGGTAACAAAAAAACAACCTGACTCGAGCAAATGGGTATGAGTTATCTTTTTCAGCCTTTTGCAATCTCTACATTTTTACCAGCAAAGGCAATTCCGTATTTTACAATTTCCTTGATTCCGTAATCCTCCATATCTGTATCATAGTGCTTATCCTCAATCTGCTTCAGAGCCTCTGCGGCGGATGCAGATAAACCAGCATCATCCTTTATCGCTTTGAATTCCATGATAACGCCCGGCAAAGAATGTACCTTAGGTTCCAACACAAGATCGAATCTTCCCTCTCCGGATTCCCTGTTTGATCTGATATAATATCTTGAGGACATGCCTGCTGCCAGTCCAAGCATCATGCCATGGTAAAAGCTTTCTGTGGCTCCATCAAAACAACTGATGCAGGTAATCATATATTTTCGAAGGAATTCCTGAAGTTTCTTCCCATCATTCAGATACAGTGCTTTTTCAAGTCCTACCATGATATTACCATCCACTGTCCCCCTGAGCCAGGATAAAATCTCTGTATTGTAAACTCTGCGAATCTCCTTATTCGGTAGCGCCAGCTCCATAAATGTCCCAAATTCTGTTTCAACTACATCACTTACAGGTTTTAAATATCCCGCAAGTAACAAGAAGCTGAAGATGGTATCGGTTCCATCCGTTATCCTCGGATAGATGACATCCATATTTAGCGATGCCTGAACGGTCTGCCCCTGCAACAGCGCAAAAAGGTTTTCTGCAATATCCGGTGTAAGAGATATCATGATCTCATTATCACTGGTATTGGTCCAATATGGTTTCGCCTGACAGTTATTATAAAAATAGTTGGAAACAGACCAGGGATTATAGATTTCTGTACTTCCGAAACGATATCCGTCGTACCACTCACGAAGTTCTTCCAGTTTTTCCTCCTGTCCATAATATGCTGCCATAGTGTCCACTTCATCCACAGTAAATCCAAAGTATTTGCTGTATTTCTCATCAAGCACAGAATTTACGATTGGATTATTAAGTCCGCTAAACAGATTCTCCTTTGACACACGGAGGATGCCGGTAAGAACACCCAAAGCAAGAGCAGGGTTATCCTTAAGACCTCCGGACATCAAATTACGCATAAATGTAATCACTTCATTATAGAAACCTCCGGAATGTCCCTGTTGGATTGGAGTGTCATACTCGTCAATGAGAATGACTACCTTGGACTGATGATGTTTTTCCAACATGCGTCCCAGATTCAAGAGTGCTCTGGTATACTCCACCTCACTCAGCTCATCCAACTGCATTCTGGACAAATAGTCCTGTTCCACCGGATTAAGGCTGTCGCTTGTAAAAAGCTCATCATGCCGCATAAATTCATCACGAATTACATTTTTAATTGCCGCATAAGTACTAGCCCAATCCGAAAACTTTGCATCCTTGAAAGTGATGAAAATCACCGGAAATGCACCTTGCATCTTCTGATATTTTTCACCGCATGCCCAAATCTGCTTATCTTTGAAGTAAACGGAAGTATCCTCTTTTGTTTTTTCAAAAAAAGTTTTAAGCATATCAAGAGCAAGTGTCTTTCCAAATCTTCGTGGTCTGGTAAACAAAATGACCGGAACCTGATCATCAATCAAATCACGGATCAGAAGTGTTTTATCTACATAATAACTGTTCTTTACTACATCCATGTAAGATGTATTCCCAACTGCACAAGAAAGAACCTCTCCATTTCCTGCTTCAGGTTTTTTAATGCCAATGTAATCGTATACAGTCTCCTCCGGAACCATCCAATTGCGACCTTTTCTTAAAGCGCCTTCCAGTTTTCCAGCATTACATAACCCTACTACTCTTCTTGTTGATAATCCCATAATCCCGGCGGCTTCTTTTGTTGAAATATATCTGATATCGGTCATGTTATCGCTCCTTTCGGAAATAGTATAGCATTTATCGGAAATTTCAGCAATTTATTTCCTCTGGATTTCCATTATATTTCCTCTGTATTTCTGATAAAATGCCCAGTTTCTCACATTTAACAGTATATTTTCTAGTTAAAAATGATTCCTGGCCTCCGTCTGTGATCTTATGTTTGATAAAAATATCATTCAGGTATATAAATCTAAGGGATCCAAGACAAGACTTGTAATCCTCTGCCCCCGGCTGAAAGTAAACCTGATGAAGTATTGTGTGATCCATCGCAAGTATACAGCCCTTTCCCCTATGTCCTATGTGTTTTTACAGATGAGACAGCAGGAAGCGATCAACTCCAATGTGATCAAGCAGCTCTTTGCCCGGATAAAAAAGAAGTCCGGCATAGATCGGCTTCATCCCCATCTTTGTCGACATACTTTTGCAACGTCATATATTAAAGGCGGCGGTAACATCGAGATGCTCCGCCTGCTTCTTGGACATACGGATTATAAGGTAACCAGGGTTTATCTGCATCTTGCGCAGCAGTCTTCTCTTCTGCATGAAGATATTTACCAGCTTGACCCTGTGTTCTTTAAGCGGTATCAATAGCATAAAATACTTTTACGCCCCTGTGGAACTCTTTCCATAGGGGCGTAAATACTTCATTTCTATCTATTTCCCAGACACCTTTATTTTTCACTTTCCCATAAAACATAAAAAACACCGTCCCCGCGGCAATCGCTTTGTCCGCAAAAACAGTGTTCTTAGTGCGCCTTCAGGGGTTCGAACCCTGGACACCCTGATTAAGAGTCAGGTGCTCTACCAACTGAGCTAAAGGCGCATATTCTTTTGTTTTCTTTGTGTTGATGTTTTGTTAACTCCTCAACGCAAGTGATATTATATATAATGTGAGATAAAATGTCAATAGGTATTTTAAAAAAATTTTAGAAAATTTTCTATTTCTTTTATTTTTCCTTTTTTTCATCCTTTTTAGACATCTTATTTAGCATCTTATTGACCTCTTCTGCTGACTTTCGCACCTGGCTGAAAGTATCGTCAAACTTTTTATGCTCATATCCAAACTGTACCATCTTATTATGGAAGGAACTTTTTCGTTTCATAGGCAGACTCCTTCGGGGCGCGAAGCGCCCCTTGGATTTTCTTACACTATATTATGCAACGCAGGCTTCATATTCCAGTCACAGAAATACAACATCTATAAAATATTGTATTCCTATCCATTAGCTATCCAGCAAAACACTAAGACTTCAGACAGATATCCTCAATCTGTTTTCACTACACATCTCTACACTAGTATGACTCACGCTAATTAACAATCTGATTCATGCTGAAACATAGCAAAAATTTATCCCCTTGAAATCACCATCTTACAAATCGGATTCCCCATAGAGGAAAATTTCTCCTCATACTCCGTCATCACATTCCCCTGCACCATCTCTTCATTATGATGCAGATCAAAGGTATAGTTTTCCAGATTCCAGCCTGCCTCTTTCACTTCTTCCAGTGAAAACTCAAACAGGTCCCTGTTATCTGTCTTAAATTCCACCTTTCCGTCCTGCACCAGAATCTGGTCGTAACGCGCCAGGAATTCTCTTGATGTCAGACGGCGTTTTGCATGGCGTGCTTTTGGCCATGGATCGGAAAAGTTCAGATAAATTTTATCCACCTCTCCCTTTTCAAAAATATCCGGCAGAAGTCTGGCATCTACTCTCATAAAGAATAAATTGGAATAAACCTCTCCGTTCTGCTCCAGCTCTTCTCTCTTCTGCAGCGCACGCAGAAGTACACTGTCATACATCTCGATTCCCACATAATTGATCTCCGGATGAAGACGCGCCAGGTCCATCAGAAAGCGTCCTTTTCCCATTCCTACTTCTATATGAAGCGACTGCTTTTTCGCAAAAACCTCCGCCCAGTGTCCTTTCTTTGTCTGTGGCTCCTGCACCACATAAGGGCTCTCCAGAATCGCATCCTGTGCCCCAGGGATATTTCTTAATCTCATAGTCTCTCCTTATATATTTTATTAGTAAAACGTTAATCGTCCACCCTCTGTCTCTTTATATCAGACAATATAAACTATAGCAATTCCATCTCTATTTTCTTTGATATTACGGCAAAATTATCTCCTTGCCATCAATAAATCTTCCTATTATATTCCTGTCATCTCCCGCATAGCAGAATCTCTCCGCTCTTTCCTCCGGACTCAGGGTAAAGCCTTCATCCTCCAGTCCGTCAAGCACCAGCGCATTAAACCGATAGCCTTTCTCCAGAGAACCTGCGCGGTCAAATACGCTTCCGCCAGCCTTGGTTGCCATATGAAATGCCTGTGCAAACGTTATGCTTCCATTTCCTTCCGGTTCATAAAACTCTTTCAGTTTCGAAAGCTGTACTGCTCTTGCAACCTGTCTGTAAACAGCCGCATGCTGTCCGCCTCCGATATCACAGCCCATGGCGATCGGAACGCCTTTCTCACTTAATGCTTTCGCCGGCATAATTCCTGCTATAATATTGGTAGTTGCATCCGGGCAATGCACTGTTACGCTGCCAGCTTTGCGAATAATATCCAGATCTGCCTGAGATGGAAAAATATAATGTGCAAAAATAGACGGTCCATGTTCCAGCAGTCCATTTCTCTCATAAATCTCTGCATCCGAACCATAATCTGGAAATAATTCCAACGTCCATTTCACCTCTGCCTGAGATTCTACCAGATGAGTCTGCAATCCGCAATGATATTTTGCAGCCAGTTCGCCCAGTCCTTTCATTAACGGCTCAGAACAGGTCGGTGCAAATCTCGGTGTCAGAATCGGCTGCACAGTTCCTTTTCCCTGATGTTCTGCAAGGAAGCGCTCTGTCTCTTTCAGGGATTCTTCTGTCGTCTCACACAGATACTCAGGAGAATTCATATCCATATTCACTTTACCCACATACGCATACATTCCCTTATCAGCCAGCGCCCTGAACAGGTAATCTGACGCATCATAATGAATCGTCGTAAAAAGACTCGCATGAAACGTTCCTTGTCTGAGCAGTTCTGTCACTACCTGATCATACACATTCTTTGCGTAATCCATGGATGCGAAACGGGCTTCCTGCGGAAATGTATAATCATTAAGCCAGTCAAAAAGCAGCTTGTCCATTCCGACTCCACGCTGCACAAACTGGGAAGCATGAATATGCAGGTCAGAGAATGCCGGTATGATCAGACCTCTGCCATAATCTTTTACCTCCACTCCCTGAAATTTCTCAGGAAGAGTTTCATAAATTCCCTCAACGAAACCATCCTGCACTACCAGATAGCTGTCCTCAAATACTTTCAGTTTCTCTATACTTTCCGAATATAAAATATCTCCATGACATACAAAATCCGCCATTTTATCCCTCCTGAATTAATTATACATAAAACGTAACTGTTAATGCACTGAACAATTGCGATAAGTCATTATACCACACCCATTCACCCAATAACATCCATTTCCCCGCCTTGTTTAAAAAATAACAAGTTTTTCTCTCTAAAGAAAATTTAGATGGTTTTTTTCAACAAAAGGGTGTATTATATCTAACAGATATTACTATTTTACACATAGTAAATCTGATTTTTTTGTAAAAATTTGACAACTAAGGAGGTTGAAGATGGAGCAGATACTTAACAAATTATCTGAAATCGAGCTTACAGCCCAACGCATCATGGAAGACTGCGACCGACAAAAGCAAGTGCTTTCTGAAGAAGCGGAAAAGAAATGTAAAGATTACGATGATCTGCTGGAATCTCAGACAAATGAACAGATTCTAAAGATCCGTCAGCAGCTTGAAGAAGAAAAAGACTCCCGACTATCGCAGTTACGGGCAGACACCGAGGCTACCTTTTCTTCTCTTGATGCCCAGTATGAGCAGCAGCACACACAGCTTTCCCGGGAACTATTTGAGAAAATTTTATCTATGTAATCAAATACAAAATATCAGGAAAGGAAGTGAGCAATAATGGGAGGCGTACTCTCCTACAGCGGACTTTCCACGAAAATCCGCGCAATGCAGAGCAGACTCACTACCATGGAGCAGTTCGAGGAAATTCTCCAGCTCTCCAACGTTACACAGGTAGCTGCCTATCTGAAACGAATGCCGGAATATTCTTCCAAATGGGATGCACTGGATGAAAATACCCTGCACCGGGGCCAGATTGAGAAGCTTCTGAAGAAATCTATTTTCCAGAATTTCTCCAGAATCTATCACTTTGCAAATCTCGAACAGCGTAAGTTTCTGGATCTGTATTCCAAGCGATATGAGATTCGTGTACTGAAAGAAGTTATGACAAATATCTTCGATCACCGCGACACAGACCCTGTTGATGTCTCTCCGTATCGTGACTTCTTCCGCCTGCATTCCAACATCGATGTAGACCAGATCACAGCCTGTTCCACCATGGAAGAACTGATCTCCTGCCTCAAAGGAAACGAGTTTTATATCCCGCTTTCGAAGATTCAGGAACACGAAACGGCGCTTCTTTTTGACTACGGTATGGCACTGGATCTGTACTATTTTACACAGATCTGGAACGTACGCAAGAAGCTGTTTAAAGGCAAGGATCTGGAAGAAATCACCCGTACCTACGGCGAGAAATTCGATATGCTGAACCTGCAGTTTATCCAACGTTCCAAACGATATTTCAACATGGATCCGGCAAGTATTTATGCGCTTCTGATCCCTATGAATTATAAATTAAAGAAAGAAGAGCTCACCGCTCTGGTAGAAGCTCCGACACCGGAAGATGCCAGAAGGATTTTCCAGAAAACATGGTACGGCACCAGATATGGGCAGCTTACTGTTGCCAATCTGGAGGAATTTTACAACTATATCCTCCGCAGTATCCTGGAAAAAGAAGCGCACAGGAATCCCTATTCTGTGGCAGTGATCTATTCCTACCTATATCATAAGGAACATGAAGTAAACCGCCTGACGATTGCTATTGAATGCGTCCGTTATGGCGTACAGCATGATGAAGCCATGCGTTATATATGTAATAACTGACATAACTCATGAGCTGATATCCACAAGCTTTATAATCTGCACATAATATTTTTTGCAGACTATAAAAACTATAGAATAATACAGCAGATTTCATACAAGTTATATATTCATATTATGTAAACTGTATTAAATACAACTAACCAGGAGGTGAATTTATGATTGAGAAAATGAAGTTTCTGAGCATTACCGGTCCGAAAACCGATATTGACAGAGTGGTAAACACCTACCTATGCAAGTACGAAATCCATCTGGAAAATGCCCTTTCCGAGCTGACTGCAGTGGAGAGTCTTTCTCCCTTTATGGAGATTAATCCATATAAAGAAGCACTCACTACTGCTAACAGCTTTTATGAGGAGCTGACGGATACAAAGCAGATTTCCGTCCGATCAATGAATACGGAAGAGGCATTAAATACCATCCGCCGGCTTCAGTCCGATTATCAGGAACTGAGCAATACCCGCGCGGATCTGGAGAGTCAGCTTGCAGCACTTGATGAATCTTTGCGAGTGATCAGACCATTCAGAAACATCAATTACAACCTCTCCTCAATCCTGAAATTCCAGTTCATCCACTTCCGTTTCGGAAGAATTGAGAAGGAATATTATCAGAAATTTGAGAAGTATATTTATGAGAATCTGGACACGATCTTTATCAAATGTGACGAAGATGACCAGTATATCTGGGGTGTATATTTCGTGCCGGAACATGAAGCACAGAAGGTCAAAGCCGTCTACTCTTCCATGCATTTCGAGCGGATTTATATGCCGGATACTTATGAAGGGACTGCCAAATCAGCATTCGAAGAACTCACCAAAAAACGCAGCGATGTAGCTGCCAGACTGGAGTCTGCGAACCAGAAAAAAGCTGATTTTCTCCAGCAGAACAAAGAAGATATCGCAGCATCCCGCAACGCGATCGCACAGCTTTCCGGCAATTTTGATGTGCGCAGACTTGCAGCATGTACCCATGGGGATAAGGATGTCTTCTATATTTTATGTGGATGGATGACTGAGAAAGATGCACATTCTTTCCAGGCAGATATCAAGGATGACAGCCGTATCTTCTGCATTATTGATGGTGAAGAAGACGAGCATCTGAAACCTGGCGTGCACCAGCAGCCGCCGACCAAATTAAAGAATCCGAAGCTGTTCAAACCTTTTGAAATGTATATCAAAATGTATGGCCTTCCAGCCTACAATGAGATGGATCCGACATGGTTTGTGGCACTGACCTATTCCTTTATCTTCGGTGCAATGTTCGGTGATGTCGGACAGGGATTGCTGCTCTTTATCGGTGGTTTCCTGCTTTATAAATTTAAACATATCACACTGGCAGGTATCATCAGCTGCGCAGGTGTATTCTCCACATTCTTCGGATTTATGTTCGGAAGTATCTTCGGATTTGAAGATGTGATACCTGCCTTGTGGCTGCGTCCGATGAACAATATGATGTCTGTTCCGTTTATCGGAAAACTGAATACTGTATTTATCATTGCCATTGGTTTTGGTATGGGAATCATCCTTTTATGTATGGTATTTAACATCTTAAACGCATGGAAAGCCGGAGATATCGAGCATATCTGGTTCGATACAAACTCCATAGCAGGTCTGGTATTCTACGGATCCGCAGTTGTTTCCATCGCACTGATCCTGACCGGTCATACACTTCCGGGAGGAATCGTACTGTTTATCATGTTTGGTGTGCCGCTGATCCTGATTTTCCTGAAAGAGCCTCTCACAGCCCTTATCGAGAAGAAATCAGAAGTTATGCCGAAGGAAAAAGGAATGTTCATTGTACAGGGACTTTTTGAAATGTTTGAAGTCCTGTTAAGCTACTTCTCCAATACCCTTTCCTTTGTCCGTATCGGAGCTTTCGCAGTCAGCCATGCAGCTATGATGGAAGTTGTCCTCATGCTCGCAGGCGCGGAAAGTGGAAATCTTAACTGGGTAGTGGTAGTCCTTGGAAACCTTTTTGTATGCGGTATGGAAGGTCTGATCGTAGGTATCCAGGTACTTCGTCTGGAATATTACGAAATGTTCAGCCGTTTCTACAAAGGTACGGGACGTAAATTTGAGCCATTCCGCTCCGTAAAATAAACAAAGAAAAAATATCAAAACGTATAATACTTTTCAGTCAAGCGGATATTCGCAATCCGCTTCGCTACTTGCTCATAACCTAATAACTGCTTCGCAGTTTATTCGGTTAAAATAAAACCAAGAGGAGATTTAATTATGACAACAATAGCACAGATTATTTTAGCAATCGCATTGGTACTCAGCATCATCCTTCCATTTGGATACTATCTCATTGGCGAGAAAAACCGCGGTCGTTACAAAACAGCCATCGGCGTAAACGCATTCTTCTTCTTTGGCACAATGCTCATCGCCATCGCCGTAATGTTCACAGGTGCTTCTTCTGTACAAGCTGCTGCCGGTTCTGAGGCAGGTCTTGCAACAGGTATGGGCTACATCGCAGCAGCCCTTGTAACCGGTCTTTCCTGTATCGGTGGTGGTATTGCCGTTGCCAGTGCGGCAAGCGCAGCTTTAGGCGCTATCAGCGAGGATCAGAGTATCCTTGGTAAATCCCTTATCTTCGTAGGTCTTGCAGAAGGTGTTGCCCTTTACGGACTGATCATCTCCTTCATGATCCTGGGACAGTTATAAGATGCAGATGTTTTTGATCAGCGACAATATCGATACCTACACAGGGATGAGACTGGCAGGTGTAGAGGGTGTAGTTGTTCACACACATGATGAATTAAAAGATGCTTTGCAGAAAGCCATCTCCAATAAAGAAATCGGAATCATACTCCTGACCGAGAAATTCGGCCGGGAGTTTCCTGAAATTATTGATGATGTAAAGCTTCATCACAAGACCCCTCTGATCATCGAAATCCCCGACAGGCACGGTACTGGACGCAAACCGGATTTTATTACCTCATATGTAAATGAGGCGATTGGACTAAAACTATAGGCAGGTGTTAACATGACAATTGATGAAAAACTCAGCCATTTTTATGATATCACTGTTGAAGATGCCCGCGCAAAAGCTGCCGCCATTCTTGAAGAGCACAGACAGACTCTGGAAAAAATGACAGAAGAGCGCAAGGCCCTCAGTGAAGAAAATGCCCAGGCACAGATCAAAGCAGAAACCGCCAATGCAAGACGTGAAGTAAACAAGGCGCTTTCCGCAGAACAGCTCACGATCAAACGCGACTGGACCAAGAAACAGAATGATTTAAAAGAGAAAATCTTCTCTGAGGTAAAAGAACTTCTCAAATCCTTCACCAAAACTTCGGAATATGAAGATTATCTCAGTGAAAAGATCAAAGAGGCTCTGGACTTCGCCGAAAACGATGAAATCTCCATCTATCTTTCCCCGGAAGACAGCGCACTTTCAGAGAAGCTTCAACAGCGCACAGGCGCATCCATCCAGCTCGCCAAAGACTCTTTCCTTGGCGGTATCCGCGCCACGATTCCTCACAAGAACATCCTGATCGATCACTCTTTTGCAGGAAATTTCGAGGCAGCATACAAAGAATTCAAGTTTGACGGAGGACCAGAACATGAGTAATACAGGTATTATCTACGGTGTCAATGGCCCCGTCATTTATCTGAAGGGCGACAATGGATTTAAAATCTCCGAGATGGTTTATGTAGGTCCGGAACATCTGGTAGGTGAGATCATTGGCCTGAAAAAAGGCATGACCACCGTACAGGTTTTTGAGGAAACTACAGGACTCAAACCAGGAGATACAGTTACAGGTACAGGAGATGCAATCTCCGTACTTCTCGGACCTGGAATCATTCACAACATCTTTGACGGTATCCAGCGTCCCCTGGAAGAAATTGCCAAAGCTTCAGGCAAATATATTTCCCGAGGTGTCAGCGTAGACTCTCTTGACACAGAAAAAAAATGGAAAACACACATCACAGTAAAAGAAGGAGATGTCGTAGGACCTGGTTCTATCATCGCAGAAACCCAGGAAACCGATTCTATCCTTCATAAATCCATGGTGCCTCCGAATCTCACAGAAGCCACAGTTATCCATGCGGTTCCTGACGGAGAATACACCATTCTGGAACCAATCGTAACCATTCAGTTCGCAGACGGCACTACCAGAGATCTGGCACTTGCGCAGAAATGGCCGATCCGTATCCCAAGACCGACACACAAACGTTTCCCTGCAAGCGTTCCGCTTGTCACAGGCCAGCGTATCCTGGACACCCTCTTCCCGATTGCAAAAGGCGGTACAGCCGCTGTTCCGGGAGGTTTCGGTACCGGTAAAACAATGACACAGCATCAGATTGCCAAGTGGTCTGACGCAGATATCATCATCTACATTGGCTGCGGAGAGCGTGGTAATGAGATGACTCAGGTTCTGGAAGATTTCAGCAAACTGATCGACCCGAAATCCGGAAACCTGATGATGGACAGAACCACACTGATTGCCAATACTTCAAACATGCCGGTTGCGGCACGTGAAGCTTCTATTTATACAGGTGTTACCCTCGCGGAATATTACCGCGACATGGGCTACGACGTAGCCATCATGGCAGACTCCACTTCCCGTTGGGCTGAGGCACTTCGAGAGCTGTCAGGACGTCTGGAGGAAATGCCTGCCGAGGAAGGTTTCCCTGCATATCTGGCATCCAAGCTGTCCGCATTCTATGAGCGTGCGGGAATGATGCAGAACTTAAATGGAACGGAAGGCTCTGTCTCCATTATCGGAGCTGTTTCCCCTCAGGGTGGTGACTTCTCAGAGCCTGTCACACAGAACACCAAGCGTTTCGTCCGCTGCTTCTGGGGACTGGACAAATCTCTTGCCTATGCCCGTCACTTCCCTGCGATCCACTGGCTGACCAGCTACAGTGAATATCTGGAAGACCTGACACCATGGTACAGAGAACATGTTTCCCCGAAATTTGTGGCAGACAGAAACCAGCTGATGGCGATTCTGAATCAGGAAAGTTCCCTGATGGAGATCGTTAAACTGATAGGTAGTGACGTTCTTCCTGATGACCAGAAACTGACACTGGAAATCGCCAGAGTCATCCGTCTGGGATTCCTCCAGCAGAACGCTTTCCACGCAGAAGACACCTGCGTACCTATGGAAAAACAATTTAAGATGATGGAAACGATTCTCTATCTTTATGAAAAATGCCGCGCGCTGATCAACCGCGGAATGCCTGTTTCCATACTCAAAGAAGGCAACAATATTTTTGAAAAAATCATTTCCATTAAATATGATGTAGCAAATAATCAGCTTGAGAAATTTGACCAGTATAAACAGGATATCGACACTTTCTACGACGACATTATGAAGAGAAACGGCTGATGCCGGGAGAGGAGAAGTTTATGGCAATTGAATATTTAGGCTTAAGCGAAATAAACGGACCTCTGGTGGTCCTGGAAGGCGTCAAAAATGCCTCCTATGAGGAAATCGTAGAATTTCACATGGATGACGGGACTCGCAAGATCGGCCGTATTATTGAGATTTACGAGGACAAAGCTGTAATCCAGGTTTTCGAGGGAACAGACAGCATGTCCTTAAGCAATACCCACACAAGACTGACCGGACACCCAATGGAGATCGGACTTTCCCCGGAGATCCTGGGACGAACCTTCAATGGTATCGGCCAGCCAATCGACGGACTGGGCGACATCACCCCGGAAGTCAAATTAAACATCAACGGACTTCCACTGAACCCGGTAGCCCGCGAATACCCACGAAACTATATCAACACCGGTATCTCCGCGATTGACGGACTGACCACGCTGATCCGTGGTCAGAAGCTTCCGATTTTTTCCGGAAATGGTCTTCCACACGATAAGCTGGCTGCACAGATCGTACAGCAGGCATCCCTGGGAGAAGGCTCTGATGAAAAATTTGCCATTGTTTTCGCAGCAATGGGTGTCAAATATGATGTCGCAGAATTTTTCCGCCGTACCTTCGAGGAAAGCGGAGCTGCAGACCACGTAGTCATGTTCCTGAACCTGGCAAACGATCCGGTTGTTGAGCGTCTTCTTACACCGAAGATTGCCCTCACCGCCGCAGAGTATCTTGCTTTTGAAAAAGGAATGCACATCCTGGTCATCCTGACAGATATCACTTCTTTCTGCGAGGCCATGCGAGAAGTATCATCCTCAAAAGGTGAGATTCCGTCCCGTAAAGGTTACCCGGGCTATCTGTACAGTGAACTTGCAACCCTGTACGAGCGCGCCGGTATCGTCAAAGGCAAACCAGGTTCTGTAACTCAGATTCCAATCCTGACCATGCCTAACGATGATATCACTCACCCAATCCCTGACCTTACCGGTTATATCACCGAGGGCCAGATTGTTCTGGACAGACAGCTTCATGGGCAGGCAATCTACCCGCCGATCAACGTACTGCCATCCCTTTCCCGTCTGATGAAAGATGGTATCGGTGAAGGCTACACCCGAGCCGACCACCAGGACGTAGCAAACCAGCTTTTCTCCTGTTATGCAAAGGTTGGAGATGCCAGAGCCCTTGCTTCTGTTATCGGTGAGGATGAGCTCTCTCCACTGGATAAACGATATCTGGTATTTGGTAAGGCTTTTGAAAATGAATTCGTCGGTCAGTCAGAGACGGAGAACCGAAGCATCACCGAGACTCTTGATAAAGGCTGGGAGCTTCTGGGACTTCTTCCGAAGGAAGAACTTGACCGAATCGATACGAAGATCCTCGATAAATACTATCACGAAACAGTACGCTAAAAGAAGCGAGGTGATTGAATGGATCCGAATACCTTTCCCACCAAGGGAAACCTGATACTTGCAAAAAACTCGCTGAAACTTTCCCGTCAGGGTTATGAACTGATGGACAAGAAGCGTAACATCCTGATCCGCGAGATGATGGATCTGATTGATCAGGCAAAGGATATCCAGACGCAGATTGATGTCACTTTCCGCGCCGCTTACGCTGCGCTCCAGAAGGCAAATATGGAAATCGGCATTGCCTTTGTCCAGCAGATTGCCTGTACCGTTCCTATAGAGAATTCCATCCGTATCAAAACCCGAAGCGTTATGGGTACGGAGATTCCTCTTGTGGAATATGACAAAACCAGCAATACCCCAACCTACGCTTACTACAGCACAAAGATGTCCCTGGACGAAGCCAAGGCTGCATTCGAGAAGGTAAAAGAGCTGTCCATCCGCCTCTCTATGGTGGAAAACGCAGCCATCCGTCTCGCAGCCAACATCAAAAAGACGCAGAAACGTGCCAACGCACTGAAGAATATCACAATTCCGAAGTACGAGGCACTGACCAAGGATATCCAGAATGCACTGGAGGAAAAAGAGCGTGAGGAATTCACCAGATTGAAAGTCATCAAGCGAATGAAGCAAAAATAAATATAAAGTGATTAAAAACCGCCAGATGAATGTCCGGAATCCAAAATTCCGAACCCATCTGGCTGATTTTTATATGTGGAAAACTATTTAAAAAGTTATCCCCATCATTATTTGTTTTGTGTATCTGTCATCCACATCTGTCTCTCCTATGTGGAAATTTCATCTTTTACACACTCGGATTCTCTTTTTATATTCTGTTGTGTCTATCTGCACAATACCTTTTTGAATATTCTGATTATTTTTATATATAATCCTTTATTTTGTCTTTTGCGTGCAATATTATATGATTTTTAGAATATAAAAAAGTCAATAGATTTTTGATTTTTTCTGTCGTAAAATGCGGATTTATCATTTTACACAAAACATTCGTTTCTTTTTCTGTTATGTAAATCAAGTATTCCACACACATAAAATGTGGATAATGTGGATAACTTTGTGTATAACTTTAATTTACGGGATTTTTTAAAGGTTATACATGTGGATAGAATGTGTATGACTTTATCCACTTATCCCACCTTTCGACTTTCTTTGTGCAATTTGTCGAATCCTCTGTTTTATGCTTCTTATGGGTGGACAAACAAATATTCAAGAAAGACTCTACTCACTACTTATTACTGTCTGCAATTGAAGCAGGTGACTTACCCGGTTCACTTAAACAGACACATAAAAAGCCTCATTTATCGTTACTCAAATATAAGAGTAAGCTCTAAACGAGGCTTTTACATAATCACAATTATTCCATGAATGTTCCAATCGCTGTCGGCTGTTCATAATCATAGTTGGAAATCTTGATTCCTGTAGCAGCACCGCTGGCATGAATGATCTTTCCATCACCGATATAAAGCGCTACATGATCGATAGCTCCGCTTCCATAGAATACCAGATCTCCCGGCTCAATCTGGCTGATATCTTTCTTAGTGGAGGCATCACACTGGGCTGCTGCCACACGCGGAAGGCTATAGCCAAAGTTGGCAAATACAGACATTACAAAACCAGAACAGTCAGCACCGTTTGTAAGGCTTGTTCCACCGTATACATAAGGATTTCCCTCAAACTGCAGTGCAAAATCCACTACTGCCTGTCTCTTGGCGACACGCTTTGCTTCTGCCTCTTCGGCTGCTTTCTTCTTTGCATCCTCAACTGTCTGCCGGATACTCTCCAACGCTGCTGCCTTTTCCTGCTCTGCTTTCTCAGATGCATTTTCCGCCTTCTCGATTCTTCTCTCCTCGCGGATCTGGGCTGCTTCCTCTTTCTTCGCTACAAACTTCTGAGTTTCCTCTTCTGTCTGCTTCGCAAGAGCACTTGCCAGAGCACTCACACTTCCGGTTGCTTCGCTGCTGTCTGTTCCATCAGAAAACACCTGCTCACCGTCATCAAACTGTGCCGCACTCACTCCTTGTGTCAGAACCATAGAACTTACAGCTACTGCCATTAAAATTGCTTTTATTTTATTATTCATTTACCTGTCAACTCCTGTTAATATACACTCCAATCTCTGGGACACTTTCACTATGCTTCTATTTGGCATATTTCATATTGCCATGAATCAGACAAACACCTTCCAAATATCAGCTGGCGAACATCATTTACTGTTCACTCCGTGCCCAGTAACAAACATCATTCTCTACATTCCTTGAATAATGAAGCTTCGTTAATTGTTACGTTTTTGTTACAACAAGTTACGCATTTGTGTATATTAGCATAGTTTCCAAGTTATGTCAAATAAAAAAAGTATGAAATAGATATACTAATCAAGCTCTCTGTTAACGAATTCTCAAAATCAGAGTGAAGTATAACATTAATGCCGAATCAGATAATTATGTGCAGAAATCACCGCATTCGCGCCATCCGCCACCGCTGTCACAACCTGTCGCAGCATCTTTGTGCGGATATCTCCCGCCGCAAAAACACCCGGTGTTTCCGTAATTCCCTCTTCTCCCGCAATAATATATCCGGCTTCGTCAAGTTTCACCAGACCTTTGAATTTTTCTGTATTCGGAAGGATTCCTACAGCAATAAAAACTCCATCTGTATCGATTACGGATTCTGTATCATCCAGGACATTTCTGATTTTCAGTGCTGTGACGCATTCTGTACCCTGAATCTCCACTGCCACACTATTCCATATCATCTCCACATTCTCACATGCTGACAAGCTCTCCTGTAGGATCTCGTCTGCGCGCAATTCATCCCGTCTGTGAAGCAGATAAACTTTCTTACAGATTCTTGAAAGAAAGATTGCGTCCTCTACTGCCATATTTCCACCACCAACGACAACCGCGGTCTTATCCTTAAAGAAAGCACCATCGCAGGTAGCGCAGTAAGAAACACCCATTCCGGACAGTTCTTCTTCGCCAGGAATATTCAGTCTGCGATGGCTTGCACCACAGGCAAGGATCACTGTTTTCGCTCTGTATTCATGTTTCTTTGTTCGGATAATTTTCTCAGTTCCGGCATCTTCTACTGACAGGACATTCTCCCTTACAGGTTCAATTCCCAGCTTAGCCGCATGTGCTCCCATAGCCTCACCAAGATCCATCCCACTGATTCCCGGCATTCCCGGATAGTTGTCCACCTCGTAAGTGTTAAGTACCTGTCCGCCCTGGGCAAACTGCTTATCCAGCCATAAAATATTCATCTTCGCTCTGGCAGCATAGATTGCTGCGCTGATTCCCGCAGGACCTGCTCCCAGAATCGCTATATCATAAATCTCTGACATCCTCTTACCTCCATCTGTTGTTACCAAATATGATAGCATACTCACCCCTCTTTTCCAATAAGATAGTAAAAAGCGCCTTCCGAGGTGGATATGCGTATTTATAAGAGCATCCCCAAAAGACTCCTTGCCCTCTGCCTGGTTTTTGCCACAGGAATCGGACTGGGCTGCCTGTCCGATCATTTTATTTCAGAAAATTCCCGTTTTCAGGCTTTTACCGACGAATTATTTCAGTCTGAAGTAAGCAATAACACGCTCACCCTGCATTACACCCTCGCCAATCCCTCCAAAAAAGGAATCAAAAAACCCGAAGCCACCCTGGGTACTGTCCTCTCAGACTCAGACAAAACAACCAACATCTGCCAGAAATATGAAAAAAAACTGCAATCCTTTGCCTACTCCAAACTCTCCAAAGAAAACCAGCTTACCTGTGATCTGCTCCTTCTCTACTTCCACACCAGGGTATCCCTTGGAAAAAACAGCATTCTGGATGAGCCGCTAGGTCCAAGCCTGGGCGTGCAGGCACAGCTCCCGGTTCTTCTCGCAGAATATTCTTTCTATAAAAAAGAAGATATTTCCGATTATCTGAAACTCCTAAGTACCATAAAACCATATTTCCAGAGCATCCTGAAACTTGAAAATCAAAAGTCCCAGGCTGGTCTTTTCATGAGCAATACAACCCTTGACCGGATTCTGAAGCAATGCCGTTCCTTTATTGCTGATCCTGACTCCAACTATATGGATGACATTTTCACTCAGAAATTAAAAGCCTTCTCTAATCCTGCCCTGACTGACAAAGACCAGAAAAAGCTCTGTACATATCATCACAAACTAATCTGCGAAGAAGTAATTCCTGCCTATCAGGAGCTGATTAATGGTCTGGAGAAACTTCGCGGAACCGGGAAAAGCAGCCGGGGACTGGCTTTTTTTGAGGGCGGTCGTGAATACTATATTTATCTGCTCAGAAGCCAGACCGGAACCTACGTCCCTGTCAAGAGAATCGAACAGCGCCTGTCCTCCCAGCTTCTTTCTGATTATCAGCAGATCCGTTCTCTTCTTCAGAAAGATCCTGACTTGATTTCTGGTCTGTCCAGATACGTCAACGAACTTACACTGTCCCCGGAACAAATGCTGAATGCACTGCCCAAGCTTATGACTGAAGATTTTCCCACATTAAGCGATGTGACCTACGAGATCCGGTCTGTCCATCCATCCATGAAAAGTTTCCTCAGTCCGGCCTTTTACCTCACACCACCTGTTGACACCCAGAAGCCAAATGTGATTTACATTAATGATTCCGGCCGCACTACCAGTCTGGAACTCTTCGGCACTCTTGCCCACGAAGGATTTCCCGGACACCTGTATCAGACAGTTTCCTTCGCCCGAAGCAATCCCTCTGACATCAGATACCTTGTCGCTTCTTCCGGTTATGTGGAAGGCTGGGCCACTTATGTGGAATCCTACGGTTACGAATATGCTGCCTCCCTTATGAAAAACTCTGCCGCAGCCAAAAGCGCAGTCCGTCTGGCATGGCTGAACCGTAGTATGAACCTGTGCATCTACTCGCTGATAGACATTGGCATCCACTATCGTGGCTGGGACGCCGCCCGCACTGCTGCTTTTCTAAAAGCTTTCGGCATCACCAACGCCTCCACTGCAAATGAAATCTACCAGTATATTGTTGAAACCCCCGGGAATTATCTGAAATACTACTGGGGATACCTTAACTTCCTTGATCTGAAAACATCCAGCCAGAAAAAACTTGGCGATGATTTCAACCTGAAAGAATTCCACCGAAAGATTCTGGAAATCGGCCCGGTACAGTTTCCGGTACTGGAAAAATATATGAAATAGCCTTTGGCTGTCTGCTTTGTTCTTAAGAATCTTGTTTTTATTATTGAAAACAAAGTGGACAGCAGGTTTCTTTCACAATTTTCGCTTATGTACTTCATTTTATTTGACACTTTCAGCGAAACACAGTAAAATATTGATAAATATTATAATTATTTAATGTGAACAGTAACTATAACATTCCTATAGGAATTCCAGAAAATAATGCAAATAAGACCGTCTAGCAGAGTGCGAAGGACAAGGAAGATATCTGCAGGCGTGCTAACGCACGACAAAGATATCTGATGCAGGACTTCACGCTCTGATGGGTTGGATTAATTACAGTATTTTCGGGAATTGCTATAATTGCTATCATCGAGGGGACAATCATTATGATCAATGTACCATCAAACTTATCCGGAGCAGTCAACAGACAGACCGTTATGAATATTAACAATAAGAAAATCCAGGAGCCTCTGTCATCTCGCAATATTGATTCTATAAACACCAAATTTGTAAATGCTGCTTCTCCCAATTCCAACTCCACGCATACTGGTTCTATTAATACCCAATCTGTAAATGCCGCTTATATAAATACCAATTCCAGATCTGCTGGTCCGGTAAATACCAGATCTGCAAATACTGCTCCTACAAATTCAGGCAATCATAGTTTCAATTCCAGACCTGTTCCAACTATCAGAATTCCTGCCTTTAAGAACCCAGTCCGAAAAGGTCAGAAAATACCACTTGAAACTCAATCCCGGCTTACAGGAATTAAGGCGCATCTTGGATGGAATATTACAAATCCGGACTGTGATGTAGACGTATCCGCATTTCTTCTGAATAATACCGGAAAGGTTATCGGTGATTCATGGTTTGTATTCTATGGACAGGAATCCAGTCCTGACGGAAGCACTGTCTTTTTTGCCGATCAGGGACAGAATCGTGAAATGATCTCTATAGATTTCGTAAAATTAAACCCAGCCGTTTCAAAAATTGTTTTTGTCCTTACCATAAATGAAGCCCTGGAAAAGCATCTGAATTTCAGCATGATCAAAGACGCGTATATCCAGATTACCGATGCTTCAAACACTGAATTAGTCAGTTTCAAAATGGATGAATACTATTCCAACGTTACTTCCATGATGATAGGCGAAATATACCAGCATAACGGCATCTGGAAATTTAACGCGATCGGAAACGGCGTTTCCAGAGATCTCGCCGGACTCTGTGAATTATACGGAGTTCAGGTTATTTAAAAGGAGGACTATCATGTTAACATTTGAAACCATCAACGAATTAACTCTGAAAGTTACCTGTACCGGCAATGATGTTCTTTTTGTAAAAGCAGGAGCTTTTATAGCCGGAGACAATTCCGGCCCAAAGAATTACCGGTTTGAAAAAGTTCTTCTCGGCCCGCAGCAGAATCTCGGGCAGGCCCTGTTCGGACAGCTGGCACGAAGAGTCACTGGTGAAAACCTTCCATTGATGAAAGTCAATCTGAACGGTGATTCCGTTACATATTATGCAAACTACGGACAACATGTTGTGATCTACCAGCTGGCCCAGGGCGAAACTATTTCTGTTGAATCTGAGAACATTCTGGCATTTACTCAGGACTGTGATTATAGCGTCCGCTTTATCGGTGTCGGAGTTCTCTCCCAGAAAGGACTTGCTACTTCAACACTCACTGCACGCGGCAAGAATGCATATGTTGCAGTACTGTCAGACGGCAACCCAATCGTACTGAGCAATATTGGTAAAAACAATACCATTTCTGTCGATCCTGATGCAGTCATCTGCTGGGTAGGAAACGGCCACTGCGATCCAAGTGTTACTGCCGATGTATCCTGGAAAACCTTCATCGGACAGGCATCCGGCGAATCTTATCAGTTTGAATGGCACGCCGGAGACAACGTTACGGTTATCATTCAGCCATCAGAACGCCAGGGGGGAATTCGCGTAAGCATGGACTAATCCGGATAGAAGAAGAGGCAGAACTCATCACGTCAGTTCTGCCTCTTTCTTTAAGCATTTTTCCAGTAATGCTTCCGAAAATAATTTTCCGCTTTCCATCTCCATTACGTTTTCTTTTAAGTCTTCTTTTAAATCCGCTTTTAAACGAAACATCTTCCCAAATCCATCCGGAACGCATCCAAAGTCGCTCTCTTCTACCATAGAAACATCAAACTCACTGTCTCCGGCAGCCAGAATATATCCGGGATTCATTTTTTTCCGAAGTCGTTTCACAGCCATCCCTTTATTCAGCTTCTTAGGAACAACATATACTTTTTCTCCATTATGAAACACATCCACCAGTTCCGTCTTCAGCGTTTTGTTCAGATCCTTAATCACTTCATCCGGCTTTTCACATTTTGTAAAAACAAAAAGCTCATCTATAAATCTTACTTCAAATTTCCGCCGCGGATCCACTTCAAGAATACCGATGGCCTTATCCAGCTGCGGTCTGCTTTCCGCGATCATCTTCAAGGATTCGTAATACCATTCTTTGTCCCGTTCGCCATTCACAAGTAATACACCGCCATTGCAGACAAGTGCATACGGTATAGCTCCTATATGCAGATTGATACGTCTGTATTGTTCTTCCGTCCTCGTAGAAGTTGGTACAATCAGCATCTTGTCATTTACTTCTTTTAACAACGAGTAGGTTCTTTCAGAAATAAATGAGATTTCCCGTCCATTATATAACTCAACGTTTAATTTTTTCTCTCCGATATCATGCTTATATGAATATATAATCGTGTTATCCATATCAACGCACAAAATATTTTTCATCCATTTTCTCCAAAAAGAATGTGGTACAAGTGTTCCCTGCACCACATTCATGAAACTTCATAACTGCTTCATACATTCACAATCATATCACTTTTTAATTTACTTTGAAACGATTGCCTTTCTGATAAGATCCACCGGTATGATCAGTATGGCAAGTGCCATGGATACCAATAAAGCCTTAGGCTCAAGCATGGTTGTGCTGAATACTTTTCCACCAATCTCAATGATGATCGTCTGAAGCACAAAAATCGCACCCATTACCAGTAAGAAGTTCTTGTTCTCGCTAATGTGCTCAAACAGGTTAAACTTCTCTGATCTCGTATTCAGACTGTTAAAGATGATCGCAT
Organism: Blautia sp. HCN-1074; assembly: GCF_037890165.1. Lineage (NCBI taxonomy): Bacteria > Bacillati > Bacillota > Clostridia > Lachnospirales > Lachnospiraceae > Blautia > Blautia sp. HCN-1074. The sequence goes on along the minus strand of NZ_JBBKBP010000010.1, from coordinate 25,892 downwards.
AGATGAAAAATGCAAACATAAATGTCTTCTCATAAAGCTCCGGATCTGCACAGGATACCGGTGTTACGAAACTTGTAATACCACCTATATTCTCAAGAATCAATATCGATCCCAGAGTAATAAAGATAGCACTCGTACCAATCGCAGATTTAATATAAGAAGTCAGGATATTATCAGTTCTCTTCGCCGGCTGCTCATTCATGTATCTGTCCAGAATCGGCTCACCGCCAAATGCCATAGCTGCCAGTGTATCCATGATCAGGTTGATCCACAGAATCTGGACAATGGAGAACGGCTCTGTCCATCCAAGTATCGGAGCGATAATGTTCATTAACAATGTACTGATATTTACAGTAAGCTGGAAAATAAGGAACTTACCAACAGATTTAGCCATTGTTCTACTGTTAAGTACACAGTCCTTAATAGATGTCAGACTGTTGTTAAGAATAACAACATCTCCGGCCTCCTGCGCAACTGCTGTACCATCTCCCATTGCAAAACCGATATCTGCCTGTTTCAATGCCGGAGCATCGTTGACACCGTCACCGGTCATACCACAGACATTGTCAAGCTGCTGTGACATAGATACCAGTCTCTTCTTATCAAGAGGTTTCGCTCTGCTGACTACCTTCAGATTTGGAAGAACTTTCTTAAGTTCTTCATCAGACATCTTCTCTAACTGCTCATGAGTGAGAACAACATCCTTCTTCTCATCCATAAGGATTCCCGCTTCTTTTGCAATCGCAACAGCAGTTTCTTCCGCATCACCGGTAACCATGACTACCTGGATTCCTGCATGGTTAAGAATCTCAACTGTCTCGATTGCATCTGTTCTTACATTATCACGCAGACACAGAACAGCCATAAGAACGGTTTTCGCACCGTCGATCTTTGCTACGGAGAGAAGCTTCATTGTTCTCTTCGCCTGTGCGTGCATCTGTTCTTTTACTTTATTCTTATCTGCTTCTGTGAACTCTTTTTCTTCTCCGTCAGGAAGCATATAGTGTGTTACTTTCTCAATGATGTTCTCTGTAGCACCTTTCCAGTAAACAAGTCCATTCTTAAGTGTTACAGTTGCACATTTCTTCTCTGAATCAAATCCGCTGATGTCTTCTACCTTATCCGGATCGTTGTCTGAATCATTGTATCCATGATTGAGCGCATAAGAAAGCAGCGCTCTGTCCATGTTGTTACTGCCGATGGCTTTTCCTTCGGCAGAAACCTTTGCAAGGTTATTCAGGGTAATTGCCTCAATAAACTCTTTGTTCTGAATAGAATCAATGATATCGCCTTTACCTGTGATAAACTCAACCAATGACAGATTTCCTTCTGTGATTGTTCCTGTTTTATCACTGAACAGCACGTTCATATAAGCTGAATCAGAGAATGCTGCTTTATGGCTGACAAGAATATTCTTCTTATACATGGACTCTGTATTCATTGACTGAACCAGACTGTTCATCATCGGAAGACCTTCCGGAACTGCCATGATTACGATAGATGCCATAAGCATAACTGCCTCTGCGATAACAAGAAGAACTGAAACAACTGTAATTGCTTCGTCCGCTCTTACAAGAGTCAGCACAACATGTAAGATACCAGCAATTGCCGCTGCAGAGACACCTAATTTACCGATTCCTGCTGCAACCCCCTCCAGTTTAAGGCTGGAAGTATCTTTTCTCTCTTCTTCCTCATCAGTATCAGTCAGTGCTTTATTAATCTTTCCTAATTCTGAGTTATCGCCGATGACTGTTGCAACCATATATCCTTCACCGGAAGTTACTACAGAACCCATGAAAACTTTTCCTACTGAGGAATAATCAGTGGATTCTGCATCAGCCATATCTGACACTGCTGCCTTGTTTTCATCTCTTGACTCACCGTTTAAGGCAGCCTGGGAAACTTTGATTTTTCCTTCAAATATTAAGCCATCGGCCGGAACTTTATCTCCCGCCTGTACAAGAATCGTGTCGCCTTTCACAATCTCGCTTGTAAGAATATTGACAAGCTTTCCGTTTCTCATAACTTTGGCATAAGTTTTACTGTATTCTTCCTGAAGTGCTTCACTTCTTGAAGTATTTCTGTATTCTGACAAAGTACTGAATCCGGTGGCAAGTGCGATTGCGATTACAATACTGATGATCTCTACAACGTCATTTCCGCCAGATAATGCCGGGACAAAAATTCCAAGAATTGCCAGGATCACTTTAAGCGCCAGTGCCGCACACAGAACTTTGATCCAGATATCATCAAATGCGCCGATAAACATGGACCAGAGTGACTCTGTTTCCTTCTTGGCAAGCTCATTGGTGCCATATTTCGCTTTACTTTCATTAACCTGCGAATCGGATAATCCGCACATTAATTGTTTTTTGTTCATATCACTCATATATCTGAATGACCTCCTCATTTTAATCTCTTATAAGAACAAATTCCTACCAGCGAGGTTGACTATAGTGACAGGATTTTGACTTATATATCTCATACTCTTACGCTTTTATACCAGAATCTCTCTCTGAAATAAAAGACTGTTAGATATTCACAAAAGAGGAACTATCGCATAGTCCCTCTTATTCGTAAATAAATGGTTATCTCCAATACTCAGGATTATGAAAATCTTCGGCAGAGTTCTCCAATTCCCGGATCGGTTGTTCCATTTCCCATCGCATTAAATTTCCACTCACCGTTATGTCTATATATTTCCCCAAAAATCATCGCAGTCATTCCTGAATAATTTTCGGTCAGATTATATTTGCACATTTCTTTATTGTTTCTGGCATCAACCAGACGGATAAAGGCATTTTCAATCATTCCGAAATGCTGTTTTCTCTGAACTGCCTGATAAATATTTACAACAATAACGATCTTATCGTATTCAGCCGGAACTCTTGACAGGTCGATAACAATCTGTTCGTCATCTCCTTCTCCCTCTCCGGTAAGGTTATCTCCCATATGATTTACTGTGCCGGATTTATGTTTCAGATTTCCGAAATATACTAAATCGGTTCTGTCCACGAATTTTCCATTCTTCAGCATGATTGCAGAAGCATCGCAATCGATTGCCTGATGTGTTGTAGCAGCGCCGCCAAACAACGTTGCGAAGAATCCACCACCACCGCCACCTGACGGTTTCGCTTCATCCCATCCAAGTCCGACAATAACCTTCGCTAATCCTGCATTATCCTTTGACAGATTTACTTTCTGTCCTTTCTGTAAGCTGACTGACATAAGTTTTCCTCCTATTCCACTGCGATACCATAGCTATTGCACAAAGCAGCTAAGCCGCCCTGATAACCGCTTCCGATGGCATTGAATTTCCACTCATTACCATTCTTATATAATTCGCCAAATACAACTGCAGTTTCGATAGAGAAATCCTCGCCAAGATCATAGCGAAGAATCTCCTGTCCTGTAGCCTCGTTAACAATTCTTACAAAAGCATTGGAAACCTGTCCAAAGTTCTGACGTCTCTCCTCCGCTTCATAAATCGTAACGGTAAATGCAATCTTTGTTATATTTGCAGGAATCTTTGAAAGATCGATTTTTATCTGTTCATCATCTCCATCGCCTGCTCCGGTAAGGTTATCTCCCATATGCTGAATCGCACCGGATGGATGTGTAAGATTTCCATAAAATACAAAATCCTTCCGATCGGAAACTTTTCCGGAATCAGTCAGACAAAATGCTGCTGCATCAAGATCGAAATCTCCGCCTGTATCAAATGCATTGATATCCCATCCTATACCAACAACCACATTTTTGAGTCCCGGATTTTCTTTTGTAAGGCTTACTTTCTGGCCCTTTTTTAAACTAATCGGCATATCTTTATCCTCCTATGCTACTTCAATACCATAATGACCGCAGAGTGCTGCAAGTCCGCCCTGGAAACCACTTCCAATGGCATTAAACTTCCACTCTCCGTTATGTCTGTAAAGCTCTCCGACAACTACAGCAGTCTCAATGGAGAAATCCTCTCCAAGATCGTAATGGATCAGTTCCACATTATTTGCTTCATCTACCAGACGGATATAAGAATTGGAAACCTGTCCGAAATTCTGGCGTCTTTCTTCCGCTTCATAAATGGTAACTGTAAATGCGATTCTCTCAACATTTGCCGGAACTTTTGTAAGATCAACCATGATCTGCTCATCATCGCCTTCACCCTCACCGGTAAGGTTATCTCCCATATGTTCAACAGATTCGCTTGCATGTTTCAGATTACCATAGAAAATAAATTCTTTCTCTGTCGGGCATTTTCCATTAGCGCCAAGCATAAATGCTGCTGCATCAAGGTCAAAATCTGAACCTGAATCAAACGCATTTACATCCCATCCCAGACCTACCATAATCTTCTTAAGTCCCGGGTTCTTCTTTGTTAAGTCTACTTTCTGTCCTTTGGATAAATTGATTGGCATATTAGTGGTCCTCCTTAATATTTTTTAACTGTTCATCAGCTTTATCATTCTGAATCGCTATGTTATATATTATCTGTTACTGTTCATTCCGTTCCCGGTAACTATTATCTCCTCGCCTGTGGCATGTGATAATTCCGGTTGAAATCCTGTTTGATAGCCTCTAAACGAATCTGATCATCCTGACGTTTCTTTCTGGCTTCTTCCTGAATCCTCTGCGTCTCCTCGATTCCACTTGTAATGGTTCTCCAGGTTTTCTCCAGAGTCTCGATCTGAATCGAACTTCCCGATGCCATTCTGGCTGTTGCCTTTGAAACATCAACGGTATTCTGGGCATTTTTGATAAGCATTTCATTCGTTTTCTTATCCAGCTCTGAAATAGCATCTGCCTGAATCTTCTGTCTCTTAAGAAGAATCGCCTGTGCAAGCGCCTGCTTGAAAATCGGAAGAGTAACAATAAATGCTGAATTAATCTTTCTCACCAGATTATAATTGCTGAATGCCATGGTCTTGATCATAGGAATTGACTGCATCGCAACATTCTCAGCAGTTCTCAGATCCTGTGTTCTCTGCTCCATCATCTGCAATGCCTGATTTAATGTCGTAAGCTCAAACTGAATCGACTGATCTCCGGTGTTCTCCATGTCCTGCTGTCTCTGTGCAATATAGGCTTCGATTTCCTTGCATGCCTGCTCGCCTGCCAGAATATACTTAACCAGTTCATGATAATAATTTACGTTAACATCAAACATCGTATTCAGCTTTCTGTTTGACTCCTTAATCTCAGCCTCATATCCTTTAAGCTGAACATAAATTTTATCAACTTCCTCGCCCATTGTGTGATACTTCGCCAGTATCTTATCAAGCTGCTTTTTGAAATTTCCGAAAAGCTTTCCAAAAAGTCCCGGATTATCTTTGATCTCATTTATATCAAACTGATCCATAATCTTGGCTAATGACTTAAGCATCTCACTCGTCTCATCCAGCTGCGACATGTTCATACTGTTAAGAACTACGTCCGATGCCTTTGAAATCTCTTCTGCTACTTTTGCGCCAAAAGATACGATCGTATCCATGTTATAAACTTCAATCGTACTGACGATCTGATCAACTTCTTCTGAGTTCACTAAATTGTCGTTCATCTGCTGCCTGTCAGCAACAATATCGTATTGCTCCACTACCTCAATCTCATTCTTCTCTGCTGAATAACCGCTGCCTGCCTGAGGTGTATTTCCCATTGATGAACCCCTGCTGAAATCAAGTCCCATAAGCCACTAACCTCTCTTAAAAAATCTACGCCACGAAGGGCGTGTGTCATTCGTTGAAATGCTATTCAGATCCGGAACCTGCATATCATATTTATATTCCCCGATCTGGTGCTCTTCCATCAGGTTACCCGTAAAATACTTTTCCACGCTTTGATAACCTGTCGGAACAAAAAACAGAATATCAAATCCTATCAGGTTCAAAAAAGCGATCAAAATGGAATCTTCCAGGGAGATCATCGTCTCACCTGTATTAATATATATTAATTTCGGATTCTTCTTCGTAAAATCAAACTTCTGGATCAGACGAATGATGTCCTTCGGTAAATTCAGAACCTGGGCGATAACTATATATTCTGTGCCATTTTCCCCGATTCCTTTTATCAGTTTCTGCTCAATCAGAAACTCCAATTTATCAAGCATGAACTCCTGCATTTCTTCACGTAGAAGCCCATATGGATATTTCGGATGATTCTTTATTTTATTACGCTGAAGTTTCCAGTTTTTATAAAACTCTGCGGAAAAAGCTTTCATTGGATTCGGTGTTGTCGGCTGAATATACGGAGCACTTTTAATAACGACCGTATCTTCTGTCATCAGCTCTTTTATCGAACTCCAATACTGAGATACATTTCCGTCTTTAACCCCGGATATTTTTGAAAAAATAACCGGCATATTTACTACTCCGTCAACAGTACTGAAATTAGGCCTGTACTTTAATTCCTGATCCCACAGAATCTTTATTTCTTCATACATGGTCTGCAGATTAATGACATTTGCTTTCACATACTGTTGATTTCTATATATTCCACTGTCCTGATACATCAGCGTATCAAGTTCTCTTTCCGCGTGATATGCGACCGTTCCAATCTTTACCTGCGAGCTCTCTTCCGGATACCTTGTCAGTAAAAGACTCTCTGTATAGTTCACTTCATATAACAGCTTATCCTCAAGACAGCATTTCACGTTCAGATCAGGACATAGAATCAAAACATCCAGCGGAAGCCGTCCGAGAAAGCTCATAAACAAAGCTTCCTTATCATCCCGGCAGCCACCCATATAAATAAAACATCCAATATCTGAAGGTTTCCACCCTGCAAACAGCTTCGACATATATCTTCGCAGCCAGCAGATCAGATACACCGCCCGGTTTGTCAGTCGGTTAAGATTCTCGCCTTCTCTCCTGGATTCCGCCAGAATAACATCGACAAATGTTTTATGCAAAATCCTCTGCAGTTCCACATTTCCTGTATATTGGATGTTCCCCACAAGTCCAAGGATCATCTGATCTTTGTTCGCATAATTGTCTCTCTTTATCTCTGCGATCTCCTGCGGTGTCGGCTTCGGAATCTCCTCATTAACTATAACGAGATTCCTCTTTGAATTCTTCAATTCCTGCTGTAATTTAAATAATTCATTTGCATAGGTAAGCTTGTCCTCTGCCCCGTTTATCCTGCAAAAGCAGTTATAAAAAAAGCGATCGTCATTTCCCCTCAGCATGATACTCTCGCGGATATCATCCAGTCCTTTTCCACTTATCCAGGCATTTGTACAGTTTGTGATCGTTGGTCTTGTCCCATACAATCGCTCGTTATTGATCTCATTTTGAATCTCATCTCTGACTTTCTTTATACAATACCCTTGTGGAAAAGCGCCTAACCCATTCATCTGCAGGCTGTCTGACAGCACAGATCCCGGATCTGACTTCAGATATCCACTGTCACCTTCATACTGAAGAAAAACTACATCGCATCCGGCATTAGAAAGAATTGATATAAGCATCAATTCATAGCTGCTTATATTTCCTTCATATAATATTTTAGGAATATTATTTTCTCCAAGCTGATTCACAATTCGTTCAAATTTATAATAAAGCCAGCACATAAACTTGATATATGCATTCTTCAGCATATTCTCCGTTTTACCGGCTTTTCTCATTGAATCTAATGAGTCATAGACAGACTCTGCTACATTTTGTCTCTGGAGATCATTCATTCTGGGAAGCCATTTCTTCAGACTTGTCAGAATAAACCCCGGGTTCATCTGAAAATCCATGCCCATTATCTCATTATAATATGAAAGATTTCCCTCATCAGGATTCGGGATCTTACCCTCGATCACTACTCCCGTTTTCCTTGCTGCATCGTAATATTTTTTGATAAATGCACCAACTTCTTCTGAGTATCCATTGATCCGGTAAAAGTAAACGCCCCTCTCCCGTCTGTTATCCAGTTTGACAAAATAATCGCTAAGGTTCTGAATCTTCTTATGCTCTAACATGTAGCATTCTCACCTTCAATATCTGCTCATTTTATTCTTGTTCATTACAAATCCTAAAGCAGAACCAACGCCTCCTCCTACAATATGAGTAAGATTAGCTATATTGTCCTGAACAAAAATTCCCTGATATACCTGTTCTCCAATATAAATAACTGCAACTAAAATAAAAGTAAACGGTATTTTACCTTCCTCAAAACCAGCAAATGATGAAAGTAAAATCAAAGCAAAAACCACTCCGCTCGCACCAAGTAATTGCGTATACGGAAAAAATATGAAATTGACTATACCGGTCACTAATGCCGTTGCCAAAATAACAAACAAAATATTTGCTGAGCCATATTTCTCCTCAAGCAACGGCCCAACAACCAGAATAAGCATTATATTTCCTATAAAATGTTCCCAGCCAGCATGCCCCAATACATGTCCAAAGAATCTGAAATAAGTCAACGGACTAAGCAATGATGATCTGTACACACTAAACAGCGCATTTGTAGATACTCCCCCAGTAATCTTATCCACTAACAAAACTATAAAACATGCTATAGTAAAGGCTAATATAACTGGAGAGTTAAATGAAATTTGTATTTTTTTATTTTTAAAATTCATCTTTTCACCTGAAAATTATATAAATTCTGCACAGAAAAATTGTACCATATCACTACTTCTATTTCAATAAAAATTCAATTAAAAAGCTTGCTGTTTTTCCACAAATGCACATAATTATTTTATTATTCACTCTATTCCAAAAAATCTAACCACTCATTTAGCGTTTCCATTTTTATTAAAATATGATATTATGAATATTACACCCATCGCGCTATAACCACACGAATATTTATAATAAAACTAGTTTTCTCTTCATTTAAGCCATTAAGATATTCCTGTGTATAACAATCCCTGTAGATATAAATAAGGAGTATTATGAAAAATAACGTTTTATATTACAGCGTAGGACCATTACTTTACTGCCCTGCCAATAAAGCTTCCATCACTGATTCCTTAATAAACGAAAAATTCGGAAACAGATTTTCTCTTGCTCTCTGTCTGGAAGATACGATAAACGATGCTTATGTCGCAAAAGCAGAACAGATACTTATTCATTCTCTGGACACAATCTTTGCGCAACATGAAATAATACCTTTTTATTTGCCCAAAATCTTCATCCGGGTTCGAAACCCACAGCAAATCCACAGATTAATAAAATCTCTGGGACGTTCTGTTGAAATAGTCACCGGTTTCATCATTCCGAAGTTCAGTCTTGATAACGCATCAGATTATATAAATGAAGTAATCCGTGCCAACGAACTCGCCTCAAAAAATATTTACATGATGCCAATTTATGAAAATTCTTCTATTATCGACCTCAGAAATCGTACAGATATTCTTTATTCATTAAAGGATTCCTTGTCACAAGTTGAAGATCTTGTGCTGAACATTCGCGTCGGAGGAAATGATTTATGTCATATGTTTGGATTCAGGAGACATTCCAATGAATCCATTCATCAGATCCGACCAGTTTCTGATATTTTCTCCGATATCATCACTGTATATGGCATGGATTACGTTGTGTCAGGTCCTGTATGGGAATACTATGCAGGTGATAACTGGAAAGATGGTATGATCCAGGAAATTCAGGATGATAAGCTTTGTGGTTTTATTGGAAAAACAGTTATTCATCCTGCACAGATACCTGTAGTCAATTGTTCTTATCAGGTATCAGAGAAAGATTTTAAAGATGCCCAGGAGATTTTAAACTGGAATAAAAATTCTGCTTCCCTTGTCTCCGGAAATAACGTCAGGGAAAGAATGAATGAATACAAAACACATATCAACTGGGCCCAGAGGATCATTTATCTGGCTGAGTCTTTTGGTGTCGCAAAATAAACAGATCAGGGCGATGGAATTTCAATTTTACATCTCCCTGATCTGTTTATTCATACTCATTTATGGCAATTTCATGCATCTGCTATTTTCTTAATTATCCCGCAACATTTATAATGTGTAAGCTGATAATATTCTATAGGCACATTTTTCTCCTGTGCAAGTCTGACCAAATGTTCCAGTTGAGGATCTCCCTTATAACGTTCATCAATTAATATTTTCCACGGAAGCCTTCTTAGTAATACTCTCGTGGTTTCACCAATTCCCGGTTTTATCAGATTAATATCATTTATTCCAAAGTTTCTGCCTATCTCCTTGACTTCATCAATTCCCTTGTCCTCAGGCATATTCTTACGATATGGAACATTCTCCATGACAAACTCTTTCTCAATCGTTTCAATAAAATCATAAGACAAATCAGAGTCTGTCAGTTCTCCATAATACGCAGCCCCATGAAAATCATCCTTACCTATAATATCATCTCGCAGGAAGGTTCGGCTAATAAGACCTGATACTGTGCTGTTCAGACAAGAACTGGGAATCAGTATATCATCATGTGTTCCACACAATTGGGTAACATTCGCCGGATCTGCAATAACCGCTATGTCAGAAGATACCCCTTTGTATGCGGATATATCTTTCTTCAATTCATTAAGAATCGCACCCTTACCAATCCAGCCATCAACAAACAGAAGCTGTTCCGGCCTATATTTTCCCAATAAATACTTCATAGCATTATCATCAATGCCTCTTCCCCTGATAATTGAAATCGAATAGTGAGGTACACTTATCTTATATTTATACTTCATATAGCGTTTTATAAGAATACCTACCGGAACTCCGGCTCTGGCAAGAGATACCAGAACAATCTCTTTTCCTTTATTTTCTATAATCTTATCCGAAAGTATACCCACAGCATTTGCAACCGGCTTTGCAAAATTTTTCAGCGCATTATTATATACTTTTATGTATTGATCTGTAGGGACATACTCAACAGGAAGCATCTCACTGTAATGTTTTCCCGATTGGATCAACTTCTCCCGCTCCTCAGCAGGCTGAGGCTTTACCAATCCGGTAATATCCTTTAGTAATAAGATTACGTCTTCATCTGAATAGGAACTTCTCAAATCAGCACCACCTTACAACTGTAATATCATCATTGTAATTCTGAAGAGCATTTATCAAGGTTCTCTGCCCTTCCTCAATTTCCGGAGAATCTGTAATAACAAATACTTTATCGTATTTTTCTATATCATAAAGAAAAGTTCTTCGATCCGGATCATACAGGCTTTTCAGTTCGTATCTGCTGTGAAGCGGATATTCCCGCTCTAAACTCACTACGATCGGACTTCTTGTTGTCGAATGACATCTCACAGAATTCCCCTCTTTCTCCAACTGTCTGCCAATGTAAAGCACAGGAAACATAAACTCTTCTGTTCCGATAACCAGTATTTTTTTACCCGAAATACTTCCGGTCTGCGTTTGAATCTCTGTCCATAATTTCTCACATGCAGCTCCATATTTCTCAGAATCAACCAGCCTTCGTGCATCCATACGTCCAGAAATATTAATGGTCATATAATCTGTTGTTACCGTATGGTCTGAACATTTATAATAATGGCCTTTTTCTGCAAGCTTTTCTGCTCTGTCACTATAATCACTATGGTCTGTTTTTATCAGATAATGCAGTGGAATTCCTTTTTTTCTGTATTGTTCCAAATACTCTTTATCCATTCCATTTAGCAGAGATGCCACTGAATATTTAAATTTCCCAGTATATTCTCTGTCAAGAATATTTATAATATTCAGAATCGTGTTTCCGGTAGTAACCTCATCTTCAACAAACACAATTCTGTCGATTTCATCTACAATACTATCAATATCATCTTTTACCAGTTTCTGTTCCGTAGCATGACTATGTTCTTCCGAAAAGAAAAGATATTCTACATTAGGGATTACTTCTCTGGTCGTCTGAATATACTTCGCACCAACAGATATTGCTGCCTGCGCTCCTATGGCCGTGGCTGTTTCTGCAAAACCTACAAGTAAAAGCTTTTCATTCTTATATTCATTCCGGAATACATCAGCCAAATCCGTAAACAACTTTAATGCCTTTGATGGCACTACCGGAACATGTTTCCCCTGAAGAGGATTTACCACCAGATATTTTCTCCTCATATTATTTTCTCTCTTTGCGATCCTGACTAAGTCATTTTCAACATATTCTATTTTATGTTCCACTTTACTGTCGTCCCTTTATATTATTCATATGATCTGAAAAACGTCTGTAGCTTCGTAAGTGCCATAGTCAGCGCTTCTGTCTCCTCAACATTTAGTCCTTTCAATACAGCCAGAACCATCTTCTCGTGGAAATCCTTATGGTGATAATAAGCCCTCTCTCCTAGCTTAGTCAACGAGATCAGCACCACTCTTCTGTCCTCTTCACTTCGCATACGCTGGATATACCCCTTCTTCACAAGGTTGTTTACTGCAATTGTCAAAGTACCGACCGTCACATTCAACAATCTGGCTACTGTTGACATATTTTTCTGTTCCCGGATACCCAACGCATCAATAATGTGCATATCATTGACTGAGATATTCTTATATTCTCCAGTGATCAATGCTCTCTCTTCCAGGTCCAGAATCTCATTAAATAAATTGACCAGCACATCATTGATCGCTTCATAATGGTTCATCCGGCTACCTCCCTCTTCTTAATTGCTTCTATTATACACTAAAATACTTTGTCTCACAAAGCATTTTTAGATGTTTTCAAAGAAATTCCCGCAGGCTTCTTTCTTTGGACTCTGAAATTTGATATAATAAAAAGATAAGACATCAGGACAAAATTTATTTTGCCTATTCTAAGATCTTAAAGGAAAAACTTTATGAAAAAAAATAATATACCTCTTAATTTCCGGGAGAAAATCAACTCCCGCATCAGCCTTCTGTGCTCGATCGTGGTTATGGTCCTGCTCGTTCTGGTGATCCATCAGCTCGATTATACCCTGATACGCAAACCTCAGAAGGAAGCCGCCGAAGCGGCATCACTCAAAGAAGAACAGGAAAAAATAGCGGCAGAAACACCGGAGATCTCCACTGCAAGTGTAATCGCAGTCGGTGACAATCTCTATCACAGCAAATTATATGAATCTGGTGAGTATGATTCCGGAACATGGAATTACGACCATATTTATACGCACATTCTGGATCAGGTCCAGGCTGCTGATGTCGCTATGATCGACCAGGAAACTGTTTTTGCACCCAGCCATGATGCAGTCAGTTCCTACCCGTCATTTGCCACTCCCGAAGAGGTTGGTGACGCCATTATCAAAGCCGGATTTAATGTTATAGAATCTGCTACCAACCACGCAGATGATTATGGCTACGATTACCTGAAAAACACTCTGGATTTCTGGAGCACCAACTATCCGGATATTCCTGTACTTGGAATCCACTCCACTCAGGAAGACGCAGATACGGTAAAAGTAAAAGAAGTCAATGGAATCAAGATTGCTTTCCTTGACTATACATATGGCACCAATAATTCCGGTGTCGGCGACGGCTACGAATATATGCTCGATATCTTTGACAAAGACAAGATCACCACAATGATCCAGAAGGCCAAAGAAGTCAGCGACTGCATTATCTTCGTCGCCCACTGGGGAACAGAAGACGAAACCATGCCAAATGAATACGAGAAACAATGGGCTGCTTTCCTGATGCAGCAAGGTGTTGATGTGATTATCGGCGGACATCCACATGTACTTCAGCCTTATGGACAGCTTTCTGATGACCAGGGACATACCACTACTGTATTCTATTCTCTGGGAAACTTTGTTTCCACTCAGCAGGAACTCCCGGAACTTCTGGAAGGAATGGCAAGCTTTACAATTCAGAAATCCACTTTAAATGGAAAGTCCACCATCCAGATTCTCGCTCCAACAGTGAAGCCTATGGTCATGCATTATGACTATGACTCCGGAGAATACGGTCCATATATGCTGGATGATTATACCGAAGAACTCGCTTCTTCCCACAGTGTCCGCAACGTAATTGGTGACGAATTCACACTCGACAATCTGAAAGCCAAATTCAAAGAGATCATGTCCATGAATGTAAAACCATCCACTAACACCAACTTGTTGAACGTTAAATTTGACTGGGAAGGCAACATGATAGATAAGACTACCGGAAATGTAGTGGAAGATACAGAATCTATTCACTCCTGGGAATACCTGGCAGACACTGCAGGTGGTTCTGATAGTCCGGACAGCTCAGATACCTCTGACACCACAGATAATTCTGACGGTTCAGATAGCTCAGACAGTTACAGCGACAGCAGCTATGACAACAGCGACGACAGTAGTGACGACAGTAGTGACGACAGTAGTTATGACAATGGCAGTTATGATAGCAGTGACGATAGCAGTGACGACAGTAGTTATAACGATGGCGGCTATGATAGCAGCTACGATGAAAGCTATTGATTATTTATATGCAAAAAGGACTATGCTCTGCATAGTCCTTTTTACATATCATGCTATTTTTATAAACCTAACAGTCTCTCCGCATTCTGTCTGGTCACTTCAATAACCTCTTCTGCCGTAATCCCTTTCAACTCTGCGATTGCCTGTGCCACATAAGGCAGATTCAGAGAAGAATTTCTCTTCCCTCTGTTCGGCTTCGGAGCCAGGTACGGGCTGTCCGTTTCCAGCACAAGCTGAGACAGCGGCGCATACTGAACAGTCTCCTTGACTTTCTTCGCATTCTGAAAAGTAACCACCCCGCCAATTCCCAGATACATTCCCATCTTCAGATACTCAGCCGCAATTTCCCTGCTATAGGAAAAGCAATGAATAATGCCGCCATACATACCGCCCTGCATATACTCTCTGATAATATTAAGAGTATCCTCCGCAGCATCCCTGCTGTGAATCATAAACGGCATTTTTTCTTCTCTCGCAATATCAAGCTGGGCACGAAACATCTTCTGCTGAATCTCATGCTCTTCTTTCCCCTTATGCCAGTAATAGTCCAGACCAATCTCACCGATTGCCACCATCTTATCCATACAAGAAAGTCTGCGGATCTCATCCAGAGTTTCCTGTGTCATCTTATCCGCATCATCCGGATGAACTCCCACAGATCCATATATAAAAGGATATTTCTCCATCAGATCCACTGTATCGTGTAAACCGTCTACAGAAGCGCAGACATTAACTATCTTCTCAATCCCGCCATCATGCATAGATGCAAGAAGCGCCTCTCTGTCTGCGTCAAAAGCCTCGTCGTCGTAATGTGCATGTGTATCAATAATCATTTTCTTCGTTCTCCTCGTATGGTCGCCATGTATCCGCTAACTTATATTCCTTGTGAAACGTCAGAGAAATTACTGACAGCGACTTTATAAATATTGCTGATTATTATCCGGTTAAACAGATATTATCTTTAATCCAGTATTGTAAGCTCATCTCCTGGATGAATCACACCGCCATGCAGAACTCTTGTAAAGACTCCCTGCTTCGGCATAATGCACTCACCCATTTTCTTAAAGATCGCACATCCGCTATGGCACTCTTTGCCGATCTGAGTCAGCTCCAGAACCACATCATTGCATCCAAATTTTGTACCGATCGGAAGTGTCGCAAAATCAATCCCCTGAACCACCAGGTTCTCTCCAAATGCTCCATCCTCCACTTCAGCGCCGCGCGCGCGGAAATCTTCAATCTTGTCAAAAGAAAGCAGGCTTACCTGGCGATGCCATTTTCCTGCATGTGCATCACCCTCAATGCCCCAATCTTCAACGACCTTTATTTCCGGAACACTCTTCTTCTGTGTTCCCTTCGCCTCACTTGTACAGACCGCAATTACTTTTCCCATAAGATTATCCCTTTTACCTTCCTGATTTTATTCGTCACCGTTTATTTATAGCAATCCCATAAAATGATGCCATTAATCCAACTCATCTTGCGCAGTTTCCAGCCTCACCCGTCATAATCTCGATGCCATGTCCCAGCGCATCAATAATATACTCCAGGCTCTCTTTCACCGCCTTAGGACTTCCCGGCAGATTAATGATCAGCGTTTTTTTACGAATTCCTGCTGTCGCGCGGCTGAGCATTGCTCGCTTGGTAATTGTCATGCTATACGCACGCATTGCTTCCGGAATCCCCGGAACACGTCTGTCAATAATATCCTCTGTTGCCTCCGGTGTGATATCTCTCGGGGAAAAACCGGTTCCACCCGTAGTCAGGATCAACTCTGCGGCACCACTATCCGCAATCTCTGCCATTCTCTCTGATAACATCTTTCTGTCATCCGGTAAAATATCTTCAGATACAACCTCATATCCATTCTTCTCCACAATCTCCCGAATCGCCGGACCGCTTAAATCCTCACGCTCCCCACGATATCCGGTATCGCTGGATGTAATAATCGCTACTCTTTTCATCTTGTAAAAACCTCCGCAATTTTTATTTATATCCATTATACACCCTTATTCCGATTTGCCCAACAGATATTTCAATCGGATATTTGCAATCCGCTTTCGCTACGTGGCTCTACACCGAATGACTGCTCCGCGGTTTCGGTCAAAAATGGAAATCCCCACTCTTACCGCCAGTTTTCTCAACCAGATGGATATTTGACATTACCATATGCTTATCAATTGCTTTACACATATCATAAATCGTCAAAAGCGTCACCTGAACACCAGTCAACGCTTCCATCTCCACACCAGTCTTTCCCTCAGTCTTAACTGTACAGAATGCGCGGATAATTCCATTCGCCTCGTCCAGTTCATAATCCACCGAACACTTCTGAATCGGAAGCGGATGGCACATCGGAATCAGTTCAGAAGTCCTCTTAACTCCCATGATCCCGGCTACTCGCGCCACACCAAGCACATCCCCCTTCTTCACGGAACCATCCTTCACCGCTGCCATAATAGCCTCTCCTACATGAATCTCACCTGTAGCAACCGCCGTTCTATACGTAACATTCTTCCCGGAAACATCCACCATAACTGCGTTTCCGTTCTCATCAAAATGATTAAAACCCTGTGACATAATTTATCCCCTTTACATTGTTATTTTGTTACTGTTCACACACCACTATCCCGCGAGGTGTTTTGGCATAAATATGCCAAAATCCCGAGACATACAAGCCAAAATTCCATTGCCACAGGCAATCTGGAATGAATTTTGGCTACGTTACTGAGAACGGAGTGAACAGTAACGTTATTTTCATTTTCAGACAAAAAACGAGGCTTTTATTACACGAAATCATGCAATAAAAGCCTCGCCCATTCATCACGATACGGATGGAGTCTTTACCCATCGAGATTGACAACATCATGAACATGCACGTGCCAGCTACTCCCCTTTATCTAATACTAATATAGCTTTTGGGGACGCATTTGTCAAGTTCATTTTTCGGAAATTTTCACAGAATTTAATCTGTATTTTCAGTAAATTTGTCACTGTTCACTTTGTAATCAGCAGATCTCAGCACCTGCCGGCATTTCTTTTTCCGGTACCATCAGGGAAAGGTTTCCGTCTGCATCTTCTGCGCAGAGAATCATTCCTTCACTGAGTACTCCGGCAAGTTTGGCTGGTTTCAGGTTTGTGACTACCATAACTCTCTTGCCTACCATTTCTTCTGCACTGTAGTGTGCTTTGATTCCGGATACGATCTGGCGTACCTGGCTTCCGATCTGTACCTGTGAGCAGAGAAGTTTCTTGGATTTCTTTACTTCCTCGCAGGAGATGATCTTACCAACCTGGAACTGGAGCTTGCCGAAATCTTCAAATGTGATTTCTG
Organism: Blautia sp. HCN-1074; assembly: GCF_037890165.1. Classification (NCBI taxonomy): domain Bacteria; kingdom Bacillati; phylum Bacillota; class Clostridia; order Lachnospirales; family Lachnospiraceae; genus Blautia; species Blautia sp. HCN-1074. Next base: position 8,227 of record NZ_JBBKBP010000010.1, on the reverse strand, counting down.
GTTTTGCCTCAATGTCAATCACATCCTCTTTCTCTTCTTTTGCAGGCTCTTCAGCTTTTGGTGGATGAAGCTCTGCTACTTTTGCCATTACTTCTTTAAGGTCAAGACGTGCGAAAAGGATCTCCGGTTTCTCAGTTACTTTGTTTCCTGATGGATAGAGACCGAATGTCTTGAGGTCATCTAAGCTTCTGTCCTGAGCATTTAACTGGGCAAAAATTCTCTCTGTTGTTTCCGGCATAAAGGATTTCAGCAGAGTTGCGCCAATGCAGATTCCCTCAACCAGATTGTAGAGAACGGTTGCAAGACGGTCTTTCTTTTCTTCATCTTTTGCAAGTGCCCATGGCATTGTTTCGTCGATGTATTTGTTGCAGCGTTTGAAGATAGTGAATACTTCTGTCATTGCGTCTGCTACACGAAGTTTGTCCATTTTTTCGTTTACTTTTTCCGGTACGGAGAGGATGAAGTTCTTGAGATCATCATCTACAGGCTCTGTTACGCCTTTGTTCTCTACTACGCCGCCAAAGTATTTGTTGGACATGGAAATCGTACGGTTTACAAGGTTTCCGAGGGTGTTTGCAAGCTCGGAGTTGAGGCGCTCTACCATCAGTTCCCATGTGATAACACCATCGTTCTCAAATGGCATTTCGTGGAGTACGAAGTAACGTACTGCGTCTACGCCAAAGAAGTCTACCAGTTCGTCTGCGTAGATTACGTTTCCTTTGGATTTACTCATTTTGCCATCACCCTGAAGGAGCCATGGATGTCCAAATACCTGTTTCGGAAGTGGAAGATCCAGTGACATCAGGAAGATTGGCCAGTAAATTGTATGGAAACGGATGATGTCTTTACCGATGAGGTGAAGGTCTGCCGGCCAGAGTTTGTTGAACTGCTCTGTACTTTCTCCATCGCAGTCGTAACCGATTCCTGTGATGTAGTTTGTGAGGGCATCAAGCCATACATATACTACGTGTTTCGGATCGAAGTCTACCGGAATTCCCCATTTAAAAGATGTTCTGGATACGCAGAGATCCTGAAGTCCCGGAAGAAGGAAGTTGTTCATCATTTCGTTCTTACGTGATTCCGGCTGGATGAAATCCGGGTGTGTGTTGATGTAGTCGATCAATTTGTCAGCATATTTGCTCATTTTGAAGAAGTATGCTTCTTCTTTGGCAGGTACGCATGGACGTCCGCAGTCAGGACATTTGCCGTCTACAAGCTGGGATTCTGTGAAGAAAGATTCGCACGGTGTGCAGTACATTCCTTCGTAGTGTCCTTTGTAGATGTCGCCTTTTGCGTACATTTTTTTGAAGATTTTTTTGACCTGTTTTTCGTGGTCTTCGTCAGTGGTTCTGATGAATTTGTCGTAGGATGTGTTCATCAGATCCCAGATTCTTTTGATCTCGCCGGATACGTTGTCTACGAATTCTTTCGGGGTGATACCGGCTTCTTCGGCTTTTAATTCGATTTTCTGGCCGTGTTCATCAGTTCCGGTCTGGAAGAATACGTCGTAGCCTTGCTGGCGTTTGTAGCGGGCGATGGCGTCGGCTAATACAACTTCATAAGTGTTGCCGATGTGCGGTTTGCCGGATGTGTAGGCAATCGCGGTGGTGATGTAGTATTTCTGTTTTTCCATGGTTGTTGTCTCCTTTTTTTGAATGTGGACGCCTGGTTTTTCAGAATGGTAACAACCGCTCCTTTCCTATGGAAGAAAAATATAAATTCTTCATAAGGGAAAATGAATGGAAGTGGGACTTATTAGTGCTCCTGGTTAGGATATGGAGGTTCATATATGTTTATAACATAAAAAAAGTCTCCCCAGAGTTATCTGAGAAGACGAGTGTTTGCCCGTGTTACCACTTCTGTTCGTTTCCTGCTCGCGCGGGGAAACCTTGGGAGGTACGTGTAATACCTCTACGCTATAACAGGCGTGCCTGTCGCTGCCTAAAGTCCATGACTCTCAGCAGTGCCTCTCGGAAGCCATCTTCGATCTGCTCCTTGCATATCCCTCTCAGCCTTCAGGACTTACTATCGTCGTCCATGGGGATTTCTCTGTAATACGGTCTGCGGATGTACTCTCTTCTTCAATGAGTTTGTATTATTTCGTAACAGCAGTTCTGTGAGTTATCTGAAATGCTGTTATCAGTTATAGGAATTAGTTATTTCCTGTTATAGGGAAAATATAGCACATTTCTAAGGGTTTGTAAACCCACTGAAATGTGCTATTGCTTGTTTTATTATATTTCTGATGTTTTATCAAGAAGCTCTTTCACACCTTTTAACGCTGCATCTATTTTTCTTTCTTCCAGATGATAATTTAAAACATAACGAGTTCTTGCCTCCCATAAAGAGAGCATTACGAAAATTAAATATATATTTTATCTTGACAAATATAATCCATTATTGTATAGTAATAATATCAGTAATGATTATCGTTATTAAACATATTTATTTACTGAAACTCAGAGAAGGGAGGAATACCATGGCGACACTGAAATATAGCCGTCAGAGGGAATCAATTAAGGAATTTCTCCGTAACAGAACAGATCATCCTACGGCAGATGTGGTATATGAGAATATGAAGCTCATTTATCCGAATATCAGCCTCGGCACGGTATATCGCAACTTATCTCTGCTTGCTGATCTGGGAGAAATCAAGAAGCTTTCCTCATTTGCCGGTGCGGATCATTTTGATGGACGGACCGAGAGGCATTGTCACTTTATGTGTACCAGATGTGAGCGGATCATGGATCTGGAGAGTGAGGGGATTCATCACATTATGGAGCTTGCGGGTGAGAACTTCGGCGGAAAGATTACCGATTACAGCGCCAGATTTTTCGGACTGTGTGAGGACTGCCTGAGAGAAACAGCCGGAACTCCTGTAAAAGCTGACGATGCTGCTAATGATAAAAAACAGCAAAAAAGTTAAAATAAAACTTGACTTTTTATATCAAATATGATACTCTAAGGTCACAACAAAACAGTAACAATTACTATTATTAAAAACAGATAATAGTACAGAACAAACAAACTGATGTCATTAAGAATAAATTTTAACTGACATCCAAATAATAAATCATTAAGAGAAAAGGAGATTTTAATTATGACAAAATGGGTATGTAGTGTATGCGGTTATGTTTATGAAGGTGAGAAAGCTCCGGAAGCCTGTCCAGTATGTAAAGCACCAGCTGAGAAATTTGTAAAACAGGGTGATGAAATGACATGGGCTGCTGAACACGTTGTAGGTGTTGCTCAGGGATCCAGCGAAGATATCATGGCTGACTTAAGAGCAAACTTCCAGGGTGAATGCTCTGAAGTTGGTATGTATCTTGCAATGGCAAGAGTTGCTCACAGAGAAGGATATCCGGAAGTTGGTTTATACTATGAGAAAGCCGCTTACGAAGAAGCAGAGCATGCTGCTAAATTCGCTGAGTTATTAGGCGAAGTTGTAACAGACAGCACAAAGAAGAATCTTCAGATGCGTGTAGAAGCTGAGAACGGCGCTACAGCTGGTAAAACAGATCTTGCTAAACGTGCAAAAGCTGCTAACCTTGACGCTATCCATGACACAGTTCATGAAATGGCTCGCGACGAGGCTAGACATGGAAAAGCATTCGCTGGTCTGCTTAAGAGATACTTCGGAGAATAATTCTATCGGAAAATCGCATAAAATAAACCTTTTAAAGGGAGAACCATTGAGGTTCTCCCTTTTTATCCGTTCGTATTTTCATAATTGGAAGCTTAACTGGATTTCGCCTGAAGTCTGGCAACCTGATCTGTCAGAGCATTCATCTTAACCTCATTAATCATAATCCTGTTCATCCAGGTAGCCGACACATCCATCTTATTGATAAGATTCAGATGATTCTCTGCAAGGATAGAAATATTCCTATCCGTTATGTTCTCCAAATGCAGTCTGATATCTGCAAAGTTATTTCTGGTCTCTTCTTCAAAACACTTCTGACGCTCTTCCATTCGGTCCATTCGCGTTCCAAGACCTCTGACCTCCGCCAAAACAGCTTCCAGCATTTGTCTGTCTGTCACCACTTTCACCTCCTCTGTAGCCCGTATCGTTCTTTTATATAGGATTGATTATATCACATACACGAAAATATGTATATAAAAATCTATAAACATTAGAGAATGTTTGGAAAATGCTGTTACTGTTCACTCCGTGCCCAGTAACACGCTTCGCGATGCACAGAATTTATGCTATTCGCATAAATTCGCGCGGTATGTCTCGGGATTTTGGCATATTCATGCCAAAACACCTCGCGGGATAGTGGTGTGTGAACAGTAACAAAATGCTTCCCACAAGATGTACGTCACAATTTGTGGGAGATTTTATTTGTTATTATCATTCATCTTCGCCTCAATCGCCGCACCAACCCTGTTATAAACAGTCACAGCGTCCTGAATATGCGGAATCGTATTTCCATCTGCTCCTGAAGCACCTGCGGAAACAAAGATATATTCCCTGCCCTCAATCTCCGCAAAACTTACCAGACAGTGTCCTGCCTCACTGGTATAGCCGGTCTTTCCGCCGAGGATTTTTCCACCTGTGACTGTCGGATCAGACAGGTTTTTAAACATTGTACTGTAGTAAGTGATGCCATCCGGGTGGATATTGGTAACCCCTGTGGAATGTCTGGCCGTCTCAATAATCTCCCTGAACGTATCATTCTTAATACAATACTTCATCAACACCGCAATATCCTTAACCGTACTGTAATGATCCGGATTATGCAATCCCGTAGAATCGCAGAAATGCGTATTATCCATTCCAAGCTTGGCAGCTTTCTTATTCATCAGCTCCGCAAAATCCGCCTCCGATCCACTGATCGTATCCGCCAACGCAATACAACACTCCGCTCCCGACGGCAGCATCGCGCCATAAAGAAGATCAATCACCCTGACTTCCTCTCCCGGCTGAAATCCCGCCTGCGTAGCATCCTGCTCATACAGCCCCGCGAACATCTCATCCGTCAGCGTAATCTTCTCATCCAGATCATCAAAATTCTCAATTCCAAGAATCACCGTCATAATCTTCGTCATAGAAGCCGGATAAATCTTCTCATCCCCATTGATCTCACCCAGAACCTTACCGCCTCTCGCATGCATCAGAATCGCATTCGGACTATTGATTCCACTGATATCCACTTCCTTCAAAACCGGCTGTTCAAACTGCTCAAACCATTCCTTCACACCCTTATTCCAGCCAACCATAATAACGAGCGCACAGATAATCAGAACCTCCACGAACACACACGCCACGATTCTTCCACGATATCTCCACGCATAGCTTCTCCCTCTTCTCTGTTTCCGTCTCCTAACTGCCAAAACCGACTCCTCCTCTCTGTCCCAATCTCATCCTCCCTACTATAACACACCTTATCTCACCACTGTAACCCTCTTCTTCCACCTTCACCTTCCATATAAATATAACGTCTCTTCCCCACTCCCACCTTCAATTCCTTTCCCTATTTCATCCTCTTGCGAATTTCAATTAGCCAGGGAGGGAAAATATTTGTTTTGGGACACATCTACAGGAGGTGTAGCAAATCCCCGGAAGCTTAGTATTCCTGCCTCCGCAGCCGTGTCCCAAAACAAATATTTTCCCTCCCGTACCTTAGTCAAAAAAGGGCAAAAGACGCAAAAAGACCCCCGGAGAATACTCCGAGAGTCTTAACTTGCTAAAATCTATTATGCTAATTTCATCGGGTTGATCTTCACACCAGGTCCCATTGTCGGAGCAATAACAACGCTCTTTAAATACTGACCTTTCAGTGTGCTTGGTCTAGCCTTAACGATAGCATCGATCAGCGTCTGGAAGTTGTCGCTTAACTGTTCTTCTGTAAAGGATGCTTTACCAACCGGAACATGAATAATGTTGGTTTTATCAAGACGGTACTCAATCTTACCTGCTTTGATATCGTGAACTGCTTTAGTAACGTCCATTGTTACTGTACCAGCTTTCGGGTTTGGCATTAAACCTTTCGGTCCAAGTACACGACCAAGACGACCTACAACACCCATCATATCTGGAGTTGCAACAACAACGTCAAAGTCTAACCATCCTTCGTTCTGGATCTTCGGAATTAAATCCTCAGCTCCAACGAATTCAGCACCTGCTGCTTTTGCTTCTTCAGCTTTAGCATCTTTAGCGAATACTAAAACACGAACTTTTTTACCAGTACCGTGTGGCAGAACTACTGCACCACGGATCTGCTGATCTGCATGACGTCCATCGCAGCCTGTACGGATATGAACTTCGATAGTCTCGTCAAATTTAGCAACTGCAGCTTTTTTAACTAAGCTGATAGCTTCTGCGGTATCATATAATGTAGCGCGGTCTACTGCTTTGGCAGCTTCCACGTATTTCTTTCCTCGTTTCATTTCTATAACCTCCTGTGGTATTTGCGGGGAACGCCCTCCCACTTACTATTTAATAATAAAATTAATCAACTACTTCGATTCCCATACTTCTTGCAGTACCAGCGATCATGCTCATAGCTGCTTCGAGGGATGCTGCATTTAAGTCTTTCATCTTAAGTTCAGCGATTTCCTGAACCTGAGCTTTAGTAACCTTAGCAACTTTTGTCTTGTTCGGTACGCCGGAACCGGATTTAATCTTAGCAGCTTTCTTAAGAAGAACTGCAGCCGGCGGAGTTTTGGTTATGAAGCTGAAACTTCTGTCTGCATAAACAGTGATAACTACAGGAATGATTAAGTCTCCCTGATCTGCTGTTCTTGCATTGAACTCTTTTGTGAACTGAACGATATTTACACCGTGCTGTCCAAGAGCTGGACCTACAGGTGGTGCTGGAGTTGCTTTACCAGCCGGAATCTGTAATTTGATATATCCTGTTACTTTCTTTGCCATTTTTCGGCACCTCCTATGTGGTATTGGCGGGGGTTTATGTCCCTCCCACGATATTGTTACCTTTGCTTGTTACATCTGTTTGATTTCTGCGAAACTAATTTCTACCGGCGTTTCGCGGCCGAAAAGTTCAACATTGATCGTTGCTGTCTGCTTAGGAATATCAAGAGCAGTAATAACACCAACGGTATCTTTCCAGGCACCGCCTGTTACAACAACTGTATCGCCTTCTGCGAAATCTACCTGGATATCCTCATTCTGGATACCAAGAGGAATCATCTCTTCCTCAGTTAACGGTACCGGCTTGGACCCTGGTCCAACGAAGCCTGTCACACCTCTGGTGTTACGGACAACATACCATGTATCGTCATTCATAACCATGTTGAGAAGTACATAGCCAGGAAACATTTTCTTCTGAACCTGTTTCATAGTTCCGTTCTTCAGTTCGGATACTTCCTGTAAAGGAACACGAACTTCAAGGATCTGATCTTCCAGGTGTCGGTTTTCGATGGTTTTTTCAATGTTGGCTTTTACTTTGTTTTCATACCCGGAATAAGTATGAACAACATACCATTTCGCTTCTGACATACAATCACCTTATCCTTATTTCATTAAAAGATTAATGCCTTCGAGAATAAATGAATCCATAACGCTGATCAGTACGCAGAGAACAATTGATACGCAAACTACTACGATAGTCTGCTTGATCAGTTCATTGCGATCTGTCCAGACAATTTTTTTGAATTCTGACTGAAGTCCCTGAAACCAACTCTTCTTCTGGCTTTTGCCAGCAGATTTTTCATTTCCTTGCATAGCCTGACCTCACAATTCTCTGTGAGTAACTGTTTCGTCCAGTTACCTTGGATTACTTTGTTTCCTTATGCAGAGTGTGTTTGCGGCAGAACTTACAATATTTCTGAGTTTCCATTCTCTCAGGATGGTTCTTTTTCTCCTTAGTCATATTGTAGTTACGCTGCTTGCACTCGGTACATGCTAATGTAATCTTAACGCGCACAACTTCCACCTCCAGTGTTTTCATTTGCATGGTCATTTCCTCATGCCTGACGATGTATCCGTCATCTTTTTCGGGCATAAAAAAAAGACCTAACTTCCATGTCGCTTGTCAAGTTTATCACACATGACATGCTTAAGTCAAGTCTTTTCTTATATTTATGCCTATAAATTATCGCATATTTTTGGCATTAAGACTCATATTAAGACAATCTGGAAAATCTCACCAGAACGTTCCGATATGCACCCACGAATCTTACTTTTCCTCCTTCGACAAAATACATCAAAATAACTGTAAAACTCCTATCAACTGGTCCCTCTTCAATATGATAAGATCCC